>CAZOGQ010000053.1:0-6365 GCA_964579545.1 Candidatus Woesearchaeota archaeon
ATCTACCCAAAAAAAGCAGGTATGTTTTTTATCAAAAGGCAGTTCAATACCCCAGTATACTTTTTTCTTTTGTCTGGATATAGAAATGTTTTTTAGCCCATTTTCTATAAATGTAATTATTTCTTTTCTTCTATTTTTAGGAAGGATACAGAATTTTTCTGATTTAATTAAATTAACAAGCTGTTTTTGAAATGAAGATAGTTTGAACATGTAAGCTTCTTCTTTTCTCAATTCTGGTTCTTTGTTATGTAGAGGACATTTGCCATCAATTAAGTCGTTTTCAGTAAGATATTGTTCACAACCAACACAATAATAAGCTTCATACTCTCCTTTATAAATAAAACCCTTATCATATAATTCTTGTAATGTTTTTCTTACTTCTTTTTCATGGTCAGGGCTGGTAGTTCTAATGAAATTATTATTAGAGATGTTCAATAGCTTAAAAGATTCTCTAAATTTATTTGCAATTTTATCTACAAACTCTTTTGGTTTGATTCCTTCCCTTTCAGCAGTTTCTTGTATTTTCTGCCCATGCTCATCTGTTCCTGTTAAAAAGAAAACATCTTCTCCTTTAAGTTTATGCCATCTTGCAAGAACATCAGCTGCTATGGTTGTGTAGGCTGATCCTATGTGAGGGTCAGAGTTTACATAGTATATGGGGGTTGTTATGTAAAAAGTTTTCTTTGGCATACTTATTTCAAACTTAGTAGACTTAAAAAACTTATGTTAGTGATTGGTTCGACAGGAACAAAAGCAGGTGGTAAAGGAGAAGTTGTTAATTATTTGAAGAACAAGTCTGATTTTATTTATCTCTCCTTGTCTGATGAAGTAAGAGAAGAGGCTGTTCAGCGCAGTTTAAAAGATTACACAATAAGCCAATTACAAGATATAGGAAATGAGTTGAGAAATAAGTTTGGTTTGGGCATCTGGGCTGAAAGGGTTATTGAAAAAATAAAAAAAGAGCAGCAAAATAAAAAAGAGGAGTTCTTAATTGACTGCATAAGAAATCCTGGAGAAATAATGGTTTTAAAAAAATTAAAAAATTTTCATCTTATTTCTGTTGACGCTCCTCAAAAACAAAGATACAAACTTCTTATTGCTCGGGGAAGAAAAAGCGACCCAAAAAATTGGTAGGATTTTCTTGTTATGGAAAAAAGGGACTTGGGTATTAGAGAGCAAAATGTTGGACAAAGAGTTGCAGCATGCATGAAACTTGCTGATTTCAATATATACAATGATTCAAAGATTCAAGCACTGCATGAAAAAACTGATAAGATTCTTAAGGAAATTAAGAAAATACAAAATAAGATTATGGGTATTAATTCATTAACTTCTTGTTAACTCAGATCTTTCTTCAAGTTTTCCAATTATAATCTCTAAGAAAACCATCTCTTCCTTCTTTTGAGAAGAAAGTTTTGTCATGTTTTAAATTTCTAACTAACATCCATAATCCAATTTCTTTATCAGCCCTATTTGGCTTTCTTAGTTTATCTTTACATTTTAAACTTCTATCTTTTACTAAAACATTGTTCTCCCATTTTAAATAATAATCAACACCAAGTTGTGAAGGAATTGCAAACTGGCACATTTGTAATGGAATTAAATTTTTATTTTCGTTCCACTCTTGTTGTATTAATTCATGATAAGCAGCTATTTCATGAGCGCACATATTTAATATTCCAGAACTTTCTTTGTCATCTACATACCTATATCTTATATTAAATCTTTTTGATGGACATGAGTGATCTGAACCTATTCCTAAAACAATTCCATATTTTTTAGGGCTATCTACAAAAGGAACAGATATGAGCTTAAGTTGTATTCTCCTTTCTCCCTCTCTTCTTGAAGGAACTTCAGCAACTACTTCTGCTCCTTCTTTTCTTACAGCTCCTGCATCTGCATATGGCTTAACTTTTATTGGCACGTTTTGTTGATGAGAATAAGCAAAAATCCTTGCCCCCTCCATACATTCTATAAGTGAAACTTTTCTTGTTCTTTTATCTTTACTTAAAGGTAAGAATGTGTATCCACAAAAATAACCTCTTCCAAGAGAATTAAATGCTTCTGTTCTTAAATCTACAGGAGTTTTGTTCATTTTAATTGCTTGATCTAGGCTATATGCTCTTCTTAATTTAACATCTCTTCCATATTTCATGAATTTTCTTGCACTTTCAAATCCCCGTGGAACTAAAGGAGAAATAATAACAAATTCATGAGGCCTTAAATCTAAGATGGTTTCAACTAAATTTCCTCTAATTCTCGCTAAATCTTTCTTTTTAATTTGAGCTTTTGTTTGCTCTCTAAAAAACTGTTTTTTTACCATTATAGCACATAATTCCATTATTTTTAAACTTATCGATATATTTTAATTATTGAGTAGTTACAGATAGTAATCTTTATAAGTATGTTTTTTCTTGGAAGTTTATGTCAAGAAAAAATAAAATATCATTATCTTTAGGATATGATATTTTAAAGCCAGAAGAAGAAGTTCAGGTTTTTATAACTGGGAGAACATCTTGGGAGGAAGTTATATAAAATGGTAATGGATGCATCAAGAAGAAAGGAAAAATATGAACAAGAACATGAGTCATGGTGGCAAGATAAAGATTCAGTATTTCAAAGAGCAGAAGCTCAAGGATTTGTTATTTTAGAGCCAGTTGAGTCTAGTCTTGATTTAACTAGTAGAATTAATGATATTGTAAAAGCTGATGAAAATAATGATAAAAGTATCAGAGAAGTTTCTGATTTAGAATTAGCAAAATGGACATATAAAGAATTAGAGCTTTATCGTCTTGTTGATTTTGGCGAAGTCAGAGATTTTCTTGAAGATTTGAAAAGACAAGGACATAAACTATATCCTATTATTGTTATGATATATAAAGAAGAAAAAGTTCAATAAAAATGGCAGAATCTGAGGAAAGAACTCCAAAAGAAGCATTTGTTGAAAAACTTGACTTTATTGCTAGAAACAAACTAGAAAGGATTATCTTGGATACTATGGGCCACCCAGAACAAATTCCACAGGATTTTTTCGAGCTAAGAGATGTTGCGAGACAAAATTGTTTTTTAGAAATTGAAGAGGGGTTTAGGCTGATATTAGAACAAATTGGTGAAACACAAAGCAGAGCAGCTATTGACAGAATTAGGAGTAGGGGAGAGAGAAGGAGAGATGAAGCCGATCTTCAACAATATTTAATTGAAAAGCCTGAAAGACTTGGATTAATAGAACCAGGATTAGCTTATCTGGCACATGAAAAAAGGATTAAATCAGGAAGATTAGACATTCTCGCAGAGGACAAAAGTGGAAGAGAGGTTAAGATAGAGCTAAAGGCAAGAGCTTATGACCCAAGAAAATCTAACTTTCAAATAATGAAGTATTTTAATGATGATAAGAGCGAAGAAGGCAGATTAATGTTCATTGCTCCAACAATTGATCCTAGTTTAATAACATCATTAGCACAATATCAAAAAGCAGGAAGAATGAGCTTTTTTGAATTTAAAAAACAAGATGGAGATTATTCTTTTAGTGAAGTAAAACCAGAAGACATTAAAGATCCTGTACCGATTGATTGGACAAAAAGAAGAAAAAGAGAAGTAGATGAAAAAGGTCTTGTCACAGTTACTTCTTCTGTAGGAAAAAGAGCTTCAAAATCCGAGGAAGAAACTGAGCTAACTTCTTACCCTCTTTACTATCAGATTTTATTGCAAAATCGACCCAACTTAAGAGACAAAAAGAGATATTTGAAACCAATCTTTATAGAGAGAAACCAAATGGAAGCTCTTGAAGAGCTTGTGTCTTCTCGTGAATTGGATCGGGCTTTAGATGCTCTTGAAAGAAATATACAATGGGAACTTCCTGATCCTCGGAGCTTAGATGTTATGTCACGACAGGAAGTAGTTTCTGAACTAGTCAGACTTATGGAATTAGTGCAGGGGACCGTGACGAATAAAACAAAGAAGATTGCAAAGGAGAGAATTTTCGAGAGGATTAGAGTTTATACAAGGGGCCTTTTCTATACATCTTTTGAGATATTTGAATTTCAACTGAATAATGTCTCAAATCCAAACATTGAACCAAATGATATCATAATCAATATGGCAAATTCACAAAAAAGATTGAGTGATATAGTAATCAATTCGCGATATAGCGATAAAATATTAATAGGATTTAGAAATTTAATAAACAAAACATTAAGAAAAGCAGTTAGTAGTCATGACGATAAAACTGAAGATATTGCGAGAAAATGGTTGTTTTTTGCCGCAAATTATACTGGAGCTTTATTTGATCAATTCTTACAAACTAAAATTAAAAGAGCAAAAGAATTAGCGGAAATAGATAAAGAAATAGCTATTTCGTATTCGATTTTTAACCCTCTTGCATATTCGAAACTAGCAGAACGAGAAGTAGACGGGTTTGCAAAAACAGTAAGCGTTATAGATAATTCAGTGATGATAGACTTCGTCAAAAGAGATACTCAACTCTATAAAAGCATATTAAGTAATCTTAGAATAAGGGAAGAAGATAAAAAACCAGTTGCAGATCAGAAGCCAGAGCTAATAGCATTACAGGTTGAAAAACAACAAGAACCAAAACCACGAATTCCAACACCATCTTCTTTATTAAGAGATTCAATACTCCATAATCATAAAGAAGCATTAGACGATGATGCCAATGCAAGACTAGACTATTTTATAGAAGATGTTTTACAAAGAGGATATGATGCAAGACTTGAGCAACTTTGTGATTCTTTTTCACACTTTAATCTGGGAAAAAGAATGAGGAGAAGAGAAGACCGGCCAAGTGATATGCAACTTAGAAACTTTTTTGATGATGTTCAGCTTAAATATGTAAGAAGAGGAGAAGTGCCTAGTGCTCAAGATTTAGAGCATTTATACGAAGAGGACTGTAAATCTGAAGTTTCTAAATCTTCTCAATAAAACATTTTAAATATCCTTCTTACTTTTTCTAAGAAAGCGCTAGTGGTCCAGACGAAAGGGACAATGGTTAAGATCTCGCCTTCCCAAATACAACCTTTAAAAAAGGTTCTAGGAGTCCAAAACTCCTGTACGGAGAGAGGCGATTACCCGGGTTCAAATCCCGGCTGGCGCATTAACACATAGACTGTTCAAATCCCGGTCGGGGCATAAATACATTAGAACTAAATTTAATTTTCTAAGTGCTTTAAATTCATCTTACCACAATCATCCTTCAACTTGCAATTACAACAAATACCTGGATTTTCTGGCCATTCAGAGGTCCCATAACAACCCTTTAGTGAGTTTGGTTGTTCTAATTCGCTTTTCACTATTCTATTTCTAACCATTAAATATAGAATATTTGATACTATATGGTCTTGTATACTAAAAATAATCCATTTTTTGTTATTAGATTTCTGCTGGCGCATTTTTAATTAAATTTAAATATAATACAATCTAAGAAGAAACATGGAAAAGAAGATTAAATGTGGGGATTGTGGAAAAGAAGTCACAATAAACACTAATTCAAGATATAGAAGAAAATATTGTGAGAAATGTAGTAAAAAAAGGAAAAAAGATTGGGAGAACAGACATCTCATTAAAATTGAAGATTGTGAAGATTAAATAATCCCAGTTATACCCCTTTCTATAACTCTACGTCTGGCCCAGGCATATTTTTTAATTTAGCTTTCTTTAGCTTCTCGATCATGCCTTTAAACTTTTTGTTTTTTGATGTGCAAAAAAATTCTCTGCAGGATTTAGGTCTTATTTGGTGAATAGAGCACTTGCCTTCTTTTAGATAAATGCAACTTCCATCTTCTTTTTGTTCAATTATATTGGCGGCACATCTTTCTGCTTCTTTAAAATCATTAATCAAGCCAAACATTTCAAACTGGGTTTTGTATTTTCCTGATTTATATTCTTCTTCTGTCAAGTTTATTAAAAATAATTTACAACAGGTTCCACATTCAAAACATTTGTTTGCCATATTATTTATTACATCAAGGCTATAAAAAGATTGTTCTTTGAGTAGATAACGGCGGTTTGTTTTGATCAATATACTCAATCTCGACAATATTTATAAGTCAAAGCAGTCTTGAAGGAATAATAAACAACAACGATAAAAAGAGGCAAAAAATCCCCTGAATATCACATTTTACCGCCTTGCTCGGCGGGAGCATTCACAAGATTTATAATTACCCAAAGATATCTACCAACTTCAGTTGGTAGCGTAACTTATTTTTACTATATTTAATTAAAAAATAATGAGCTTGACTTTAGCTCATTGAATGAGTCTCAATGTAGCTAGAGCTTTCTCTTTAATAAAACTTTTGGAGGTTAAAATGGAAAAACAAATTTTAGTTAGCGAGAGCTATAATAAAAAATAT
>CAZOGQ010000054.1:0-1535 GCA_964579545.1 Candidatus Woesearchaeota archaeon
TTTCTCTAAAAACAGAACACGTATATTTTCTTCTGAGTCTAAGTCTTGAGAGTGTTTCTTCTATTTCTTTTTTAATGCCAACTTTTCCAGATATTCTTATTACAACAATCATTTTTTAATTTCTTTAATTTTATTAAGATTCTTCAATGCTTCTATACAGGCCTTTACAAGATTTATTGTTGTTCTCGTTTGCCCAAAAGTCTTACTGTATATATCTTTAATTCCTGCGAGCATGAGAATTTTCTTACAATCATCTCCGATAACTAGTCCTGTTCCTTGAGGGGCTGGAATCAGCTTTACTACCGAACTTCCACATTTACCTTCTGTTATCATAGGTATGCTATGTTTTTCTCCACAAGAGCAATCAAAACTTCCACATCCCCTATTAATTTTTATTATATTCAGTTTTGCTTTTCTTATTGCCTTTGTTCTTGCGGGAAGAGTTTCTTTGGATTTACCATAACCTACTCCTACATGTCCGTCTTTATCCCCAACACAAACCATGCAAGAAAATGTATGGGTATTGCCTTCAGCGGTTTTTTTCTGTGTCTGTCTCCAAGCTCTTCTTTTACCCCCGCCAAATTTTCCTTTTGCTTGGCCTATTGCAATTAAGTCAGAATTTAAATTAACTAAAGAATCAATAATTTCTGACTCCAATATCTTCAATTTTTTGTCAAGTATTTTGTCTATATTATCAATCTTTTTTTCTTTCACAAGTTTTCCAAGTCTGGTTTTTGGAATCCAAGATTCAACGTCTTTTTTTACTTCCTGCTTTTTATATTTTTTTTCTTGTGTTTTCTCTTTTATTTTTTTCTGTTTCTTTCCTTCTGTTTTACTTTCTACTTCTTCTTCGCTTTTCTCTTCTTTATTCTTCTCTTGCTTTTGTTGTTTATTTTTTTCTTCAGCCATTTTTTATTTTATTTTCTATTTTACCTATATCTATTGATTTTTTTGATGATGTTTTAATTCTTTCTAAATCTGGGAGCATTTTTTCTTCACAGTTTATTTTTATTCCAGCGTTAATTATCCCCCTTACTGCAGCATATATCCTTCCTTTTGGTTTATTTCTTAACAAACCGCTATCTAATATTACTTTGACTTCTCCTTTTCTTTCTTTAATCATTTTTCCAAGAAGTAAACCAGATAAATAACTAGCTGCTAAGGATTTTAAACTGCCTGAAAATTTTTTAGGCCACCCAAAATCCAAGAGTTTCTTTGAGCTTACGCTAAGGATAACTTTATCTTTTGCTTCTCTGCTTTCAGTATATTGCAGAATAATATACTTGTTTGTTTTTCTAATTACAATTCTAAGTAGCTTACTTTTTAGTAGCTCTCTTCTTGCCTTATAATCTGTTTTTCCTTCACGCCTTCTTCTCTTTGCAACTTTCATTTTTCATTGGTTAGATATTCTTTAAGATGATTTTTATTCTTGAAAAATCTTGCTTTAATTTTTTTTCTTAGATCTCTATGCTGCTTAACATCTATTTTTCCTTGTTTTTTAAGCTCTTTTATATAGTTTCTTAGTTTTCTTGTTA
>CAZOGQ010000054.1:1545-6275 GCA_964579545.1 Candidatus Woesearchaeota archaeon
TTATCACGTATTCTCTTTTTCTTCTCTTAACTTTTTTCTTAATTTTTCCATGTTTTCTCTTGGTTTTTCTTTTTTTTACTTTTTTATGACCTTTTTTTGCCCTTGTCTTTATTACCTTACTATCTTTGAGGTCTCTTATGTCTTGTCTTGTTATAACATCCTTTATATCTTCGAGTCTTAAATTATCAAACATTATTCTTCCTTTTCCAACTTTAAGAACTTTCGCAGCTAAATTTTTCTTTTTATTTAGTTTCATTTTTTCTCCTGTTTGTCTTTATTTTTTATTTTTACTTCTTGTTTTTCCCTTTTTTCTTTAATTTTTGGATTTATTATCCCAACTCCAAGTTTTTCTGCTCTCTTCAAGATTTCTTTTTTCTTCTTGTTTCCGATTTTAGCTATAATAATCTTCTTGCTTGTTGTTTTTTCTAGCTCTTTAATATTATGTATTACTGAAACTTTTTTCTCTTGTGATTTTTTATATCCTATTTTTACTTTCTTGAGGTTTCCCATTTTACATTTTCTTATTTTACTATGCCTGCCTCTTGCTCTTCTCCATTTTTGCTTATTCTTTCTTCTTTTTCCAAGTTTTGAATATCTTTTCCAGGCCTTTCTTAAAAAATTTTTAGTCATTTTTTTCTTTTATTTCTCTTGTTTTTTTAGTTGGTTTTGAGATTATCCAAATGCCATCTTGAAATACTCTTCTGTCTCTTTTTTTTATTCTAGTGGCTTTTTCAATATTGGCAGCAGTTTGTCCTGCAGCTTCTTTATTAAAAGATTCAATAGTTATGATATCTTTTTCCAATTTTACTTCTGCATCATCTAATATCTTTGCTTTTCTTGGTTTATTTTCACCCAAGAAATTCTTTATAAGCAATTCTTTTTTTCCATCTTCAATAAACACACTAATTGGAAAGTGTGTGCGGCATATTTGTAATTTATAAACAAATTTATTTTTAAATCCCTCAAACATATTTTTTATGTGTGCAATTGTTGTGTTCATAATTTTTTTCTCCTTTTTTGTGGCATTTTTGCATTCTATTATTATTTTTTTATTGTCTATTTTTACATTTATTTTTGATCCAATTTTTCTTCTCTGTTCCTTACCCTGGCTTTTTACTATGAAATAATTATCTTTAAATTCAGCTTCTATGTTTTCTGGTAGCATGATTTTTTCAATTAAATCTTTCTTCATTTTAGAAAAAATAAGCGATTAAACTTCCTCCGATATTTTTTTCCATCGCTTCTATATGGGTTATGAGGCCCTTATTTGTTGATATAATTATTATGCCAAAATTTCTTGCAGGAAGAAATCTTCTGATATACCTTTCCATACCATCTTTTTTGACATAAAATCGTGGTTTTATTACACCACATTTATTAAGATTAAAGTTAACCTTTAAATTTCTGCCCTCTGTTTTATACTCAAGGATATAGCCTTGTTTTTTAGCTATTTCTAAAATCTTGATTAAGAACTTGGAGTGCTTTTTAACAACTACTTGTTCTTTTCTTGCTCTTTTAGCATTCATTATCCCATTCAAAACATTAGCAATTATATCTACCATTTTAATTATATTTTTTAAACCCTATTTCTGGAGCAATCTCTCTGAAACAGTGTCTGCAGAGATTTAATCCATATTGATTTATGCGGGCCCCGAATCTTCCACATCTCTCACACTTCTTAATAGCTATACCAGATTTTCTATCCTTCGGTTTGCAGTACTTCAAAAATCTTTTCAGGACTACAGGTTTCTTCTTCAATTGTTTTAATAATTTTCTCCAATCACTTGCTGTCATTTTATTTTTGTATTAAAATTTTTTTTCATAAATTCTATTATTTCTTGTTTTTTAATAGTTTGTTTTTTAGGCAGTTTCCCCTTTTTAATTTTTCTTCTAGCAACTCTTGCTCCTAATCTTGAAAAAACAACTGTAACATTTAGACCAAGTATTCCTATCCCCCGGTTATATTCCATGCCTTCTATTTCTATATATTCACGTATGCCAAATGAAAAATGGTTATCTCTCACTTGTTTCTGTTTGAGTTCATTATTTATTGCTCCCAGGAGTCTTTTTAATATATCATATTTCACTTTTTTTCTTATTGTGACATAACATCCTATTTCAAGCCCAGGCCTTACATTTAATGAAGCAATTCTTTTTTTTGATTTTGTTCTAATAGCCTTCATATTGCTTATAAGCTCAAGCAACTTCTGCGCCTTGTTTAGAGTTTCACCAGTTGCCCCAGCACTTAAAACAATCTTTTCTATTTTCATCTGTCTTTTATTTTCATATCCCATTTTTATTTAATAACCATCAGATTTTTATTTTTCATATCGATTTTTTTACCTTCTGTCTCTATAATGAATAATTTTTGTTTCTCTTTGATGCCTTTTATCTCTCCTTTTCTTCCGACATGTTTCCCTGAGATAATTAATACCTCTGATCCTTCTTTAAGTGGTAGATGTTTTGTGATTGCTTTTTTCTCAAAATTTAATACTATAGAGTCTCCAACGTTTATTTTATTTTCTGCCAGTACATTTCTACCATCATGAAGATTTAGCTGTATTTTGTTTTTTTTAATAATTTTTTTGCCTATAACTCTGCATATCTTTTCTTTAGCAGGCTTGTCAGATTGTTCAAGTACAAATTTTCCTTTTTGGGATATTCCAAGACGATAACTTTTGTTTAGTTTGTTTATACTAAAAATATCAAATAACATTACAGCAGAATTATCTTTTTTAATAACTTTATTATTAAGGAGAACTTGATTATCATTTAAGATATATTTTGCTTCTTTTCTTGTTTTGACAATTCCTAGTACATCTCTGAGTATTATTAAGATAGGAATTCCTGATTTTTTGCTGTGGCTAGGATTCACAATATATTTTTTGCCTTTTCTTGGAATTGGCCATCTTTTATTGAATGTTTGCCTTTTTATATGCATTCTATTTTTCTCCCCCACATTTCAATTCTTCTGAATAATCCCCTTTTCTTATAAGTCGATTACCATACCCATAAGTACATCCTCTATCTCTTGGATCATAGTTACACAAACTGGAATATACAAAACAATTTCTATTACCTTTTTCTTTCATTTCTTTTTTTCCTCGCCAGATTTACTTTTTGAGATTTTTTGAATTTTTCTTTTTTTATCGTCTAAATTTAATTCCATTATTTGAAGATTTGAAGAGTCAAAAAAAACATTTATTTTTGTCCCATCCTTCTTTTTTATCTGTATACCTTCTATCGTTGCCCTCTTTCTTTTTAAGTCAACAGAAGCTATCTTACCTTTCTTTTTCTTGAATCTGCCTTTCATTACCATAACATCATCACCTTTTCTAATAGATAGACTTTTTTTGCCGTATTTTTTTCTTAAATCCTTATTTAGCATGGAGCTTAACATCTTATGTCTAAGATGCAAAGGAGCATTAGCTCTATATTTTCTCTGCTTTCTTGGCTGCTTACTTTTCTTCCATGATGTTGAAAATTTTTTTTTCATTTTTGATTTTTTTTAATTTATAATAAAATACCTATGGCTTTCGCTTTCCTTCCCATCTTACCGAAGGGTATAGATATTCTGGTCCCTTTTTGCCTTTTCTTGTTAGTATTCCTTCATCTGACATTTCTTTTAAATGTTTCATTATAGTATTATAAGTTAATTCACGACCTCTTTTTCTTAGTTTGTCAATAATTGAGTTAGATTCTAATTCCTCATTCTCTTCCAATATTTTTATTATTAAATCTCTTGTTTTCATTTTAAACTATAATCTGAGCAAGTTTTGATATATTAGGCCATCTGTCTGCAATTTCTCTGGCTATTGGCCCTTTAATCTGTGTTCCTTTTGGATTTCCTTTTTCATCTTTCAGTAAGACAGCGGCATTGTCTGAAAAACATATCCTTTCTCCTGTTTTTCTTCTATATGGTTTTTTTTGTCTAACAACAACCGCATCAAACAATTTTCCCCTCCCCCTCATATCTTTTTGCCCTTTTTTTACACTTATTTTTACTCTGTCTCCTATTTTACAAGGTACTTGTCTTCCTTTTTTGCTTTTTCCGCCTTTAACACCAGTTATTTTTACAATCTTTGCTCCGCTGTTATCTGCAGCTATAACTATGCTTCCTATATTCAGCCCCCTTGTGAGTTTTGCAGCTACTGCTTTCATTTTACCAAATCATTATAAATTAATTTATTTGATGGTGTAGTATTATCCAAATCTAAGTTTTCTATTGAAGACCATCTTACTTCAATATCTTCCTCATTTGGATGTGGTTTCCCATTTACAATTTTTGCTTCTTCGTCTTCAATCTGGTCACCAGGAATTTTCCAATACCAGTCTTTCTTTTCTTTTACTAATAATACTCTCCTATTTTCTATTATCAAACATCCTGCTAATTTTTCCGAATTCATCTTATTTTTTCTATTACAACAAAATTTATTATCTTGCTTAATGGACGACATTCTCTTATTTTTATATGATTGCCAATGTTTATTTCTTGGGCCATACAAGCTGGCAGTCTTGCATGTAGTTTTATCCTTGATCTTGCGTATCTCTCATACTTTTTTATGTATATTGGTCTTTCAAGTTGTATTGTTACTCTTGTTGGAAATTTTTTAATCACAAGACCTTCAAAAATTTTCCCGCGAGTTTTTAGATTTCCATGTATGGGACATTTCTTGTCATTGCATTTTTCTTTGTTTTTAGGCATTTTAATCTATTTTAATCTATTTATT
>CAZOGQ010000055.1:0-6271 GCA_964579545.1 Candidatus Woesearchaeota archaeon
AATGGATTTTTCTCAATGAAATCTGAGCTGGCTACTATAAAAGAAAAAATAAAACAAAGTAAGAAAGAATTTGAAAATGCGAGACAGAATTCTAATGAGTTGCTGAGGCAGATAGAAGAGGTAAGTCTTGAAATAAAGTCTCCAAATCAAGAGATCTGCCAAAGACAGATCTCAGAATCAAAGAATAAGATTAAAATTCACAAAGAAGAATACAGCAAGATAAGAAAAGATATATTGAAAGCAGAGAAAAATATCTCTATTTCAGAAGCTGAAATTTCTAAACTAGAAGAACTAAAAATCAAAATAAAAGAACTTGATATCTGTCCTTTATGTAAGAATAAGATAACTGAGCAGCATATTATACATATCACAAAAGAATCAGATGAAAAAATTAGAAAATTAAGAGAGCAGAGCAGGAAATCTAAGGAAAAATTAGAAGAGTATGAAAGAAAAATTACAGAGTTAGAATCAGATATTCAAAAAACAGAACAAAAAATCTCAAAAAGACAAATAGAGTTAGTTGAGTTAAAAAATTTAGAAGAAAAAAAGAAGCAGTTGAAGGGGGTAATAGAGGGAGAAAAACAAAGAGAAAAAGAAATAAAGCAGCTTGAAGATAAAAGGCTAAACTTAGAAAGAAAAGTCCCAGAATTCTCTGAAATACAAGCAAGATATAAAGAAGCATTACTTGAAATAGAGGAGATATCATCAAGAACAGAAGATAATCTAGACACGGCAATCTCCTATAAAGAAAGAGAACTTGAGAAAATAAAAAACATTATTAAGAATATACAAAAAGATGAAGAAGATATTTCTCTTGAGATAGATGAAGACTTAGAACAAATACAGGAGAAACAAAAGATACTTGAAAAAAAAGAGAAAGAAGAAAATACACAGGCAGAGAGATACAAAAAACTTTTTGATGAAAGAACAAACCTGCAGAATATTATTCAGGACAAGAATGCATTACTTATGACAATTCAGCACGAACTTGGACAAGCTGAAAACTCAATAAATAATATAAAAATAAATATGGCAAGGATTAACGCAGGTATTGAGTCTTTAGAGATTGAATTCAATGAATTCTCTGATTTAACTGAGAATGATATGATAAAAGCTTCAAGACAAGTGTTAGGGGAAAGATTAGAAAGAACTCAACAAACTCTGCGAAGCATTGGTTCTGTTAATCTTCGTGCATTAGAGGTTTATGATGAAGTTAAAAAAGAATATGAAGCTGTTTATGAAAAAGTTGAAATTCTTATTAAAGAAAAAGGTGAAATTCTTAAGATAATGAAAGAAATAGACCGAAAGAAAAAGAAAACTTTTATTAAAACTCTGGAAGCAATTAATTCATTTTTCTCAAAAAATTTCACACAGTTAAGTACAAAAGGCTATGCTTTTCTTGACCTCGAAAATAAACAAGATCCATTTGTAGCTGGTCTTAATATTCTGCTTAAAGTTAGTAAGAGCAAGTACTTTGATATAACCTCCTTATCAGGAGGTGAGCAAACTCTTGTTGCCCTCTCGCTTATTTTTGCAATACAACAATACAAGCCATATTCATTCTATATTTTTGATGAAATAGATGCTGCTCTTGATAAAAGAAATTCAGAAAGACTGGCAATGCTTTTCAAAAAACATATGCAAAAAGCCCAATATATCATTATAAGTCATAATGATGCTATAATAACAGAATCAACTAAACTTTATGGCATAAGCATGCATGACGGCATGAGTAAGATAATTGGATTGGAGATTTAGAAAGATAACTGAATAAAAATTAAGATTACCAGTAAAATTTGATTATACTCTTGCTGCTCTTCTTTCTAAATCTCTCTGATGGCTTTTCTTCATCAATTTTATACAATGTTCTTCTGTCATGCCAGAATAAAAATATCCCCCCAATCTCGTGCCACATTCTTCTCTTAACATCCTAGCTTTTTTAATAATAGGTTCGGGCATTGGAACTTCAACAAATGGTCCAAAATGTTCTTCTAAACGCGCGCGAATTTCTTCTTTGTTCTTTGGCGCATTTCTCAGATAAATTGGTTTGCCATATTCATCAAACTCATCAAACCCATTTCTATATCCCCTTTCCATTTTATGGTAAATATTGCATAATTTATAAATGTTACCATGGTTCCTCAAATATAATGTGTTATTATACTCTAAGATGTAGTGGGCGATTAGCCACTTCTGCAACGCGGCGTGTTATCCAATCAGGAATCGGTGAGCTTCTTGCTCTGCTTATTATTGCTTCATAGTGCTCTGTTAATCCAAACTCTCTTGTTTTGTCTGCTAAATATTGTAGATAAAAAGGCCTGTGTCTTGCAAACATGGCAGTCTGATGTTGGTTACCAATTCCAACCTCTTCTGGTATTCTCAAAGCACAATTCTCATCTTTTTCCATATATTCAATAGGGGTATACTGGAGTTTATGGTCAAGACGAAGCATTCCTAAATGCCATCTTATTATTTCTGTCCCACATCCTTTATATTTACTCAATTCCTCTTCAATGTTTCTGATAGCCAGTCTATCCTGTTTTTCGTGGTAATCTAAAATTCCATCCCCCCTACCACCAAGAACATATGAAATTATTTCATTACCAATCATGGACTAAAACCCCTCAACTTTATATATTTTTCCCTATAATAAAATTTATAAATTAAAAAGTATCTTAAAATATATGCAAAAGGCAAGACAGAATAATAGAAATAATTTTATGATACATGTAATTAGAATAATCCACTGTTTATTTACGCTATTTTTTATTTTTTGTATAATTTCTATATATTATAGCGAGGTAACTGGTAGAAGAGGAATATTTTTGTATTTTTCAATAGGGGCTTTGGTTTCAGAAGGAATTGCTATTTTTTTCAAAAAAGAATGTCCTCTAAGATTTTTACATAGAAAATATGGAGATAATAAAGGATTTTTTGATCTTTTTATGCCCAAGAAAATTCTGCCTTATATAATCCCTTTTTTTATTGTTGTAACATTTACAGGAATAGTTCTTCTTTTTCTCTAGCTTTTTTAAAAAAATAAAAAATAAAAAATAAAAAAAAACTGAAACAAAGCTACAACAACAAAAAATAAACTAAATTTAGTAGTAGCTCTCTTCTTCTTCTGATCTTGTAGGTTTCCTTGTAAGCAAAGCAATTAATACTATCAATAACACAATAAAGATTATTGCTAGAATTATTGTCAATATGACAACAGAGCTTTCCACTGATTTCTTTGTTACGCTAAGATTCAATGCTATCCTCTCTACTGTCTGGTCATCTGAGTTGACATTAAGTGCAAAAGAGTAAGTTCCTTTTTCAAAACCTTTTGCTCTTATCTTTACAGTTCTACTAGAATCTGCTGGTATGGTTACTGTTGGTTCATCTACTGATACCATAACACTAGGATTTTCCTCAGGAAGTATGCTGTATATTTTCATATTATTACTTGGATTAACAAGAATAATATCAAATACAGCTTCCTCATTAGCAGCAACAGTTTTACTTGTTACTCCTGCTAAAACTCTGCTTACTTCCCCTGATTGGACAATAGTTACTTCTCTTGAAACAGTTGTTGTTGCATCTGAATTATACGCTTCTACTTCAAGTTTATAAGTCCCTTCTTGTGCATCTGAAGGCACCCTTAAGGAAACTTTTCTTTCAGTAGAATCTTCCTTGCAACAATCATCATTTTCATCTTCAGGTACCAAATCGCCAAAGTAAACTTTCTTCTCTACGTCTAAAGCCGATATTCTAACAATTGCAAAAGTATCTTCAGTTTCATGAAGTCCACGATTCTTTAAGACAATTGTCACTTTAATAGAATCTCCTGCAACTACTCTCTTATCAGCTTCTACAGACAATAAGTCAAGTTCATAAGACTCTCTTTGCAATTCAAGATTATAGTCAAACTCGTCTGACTCTTTTTTTGTCTCAATTCTTAAGACAAGAGTAGCTTCATCTCTTTCATCTATGTCATAAGGTAGTTTTAAAGACAATCTTTTTGTGTACACATTGTCTTTAAAAATGTCAAATCTTCCTGTTGATTCAGAAACTTCAGATCTATAGCCTGCAATCCATACCTTAAGTCTTACATCTTCTGCATCATCTAATGCAGTGAATGTAATTTTAACAGGTATGGTTTCTCCTGCAAAAACAGCTATGTTGTTTGAGTAATCTGGAGGAATAAATTCTGCACCATCTATGTTAACTGTAGGTATCTGGTCCACTAGTTCATATGCTGATACTGCCTGCAATACTAAAAATACTGCAAATATTGCTGTTAAGGAAACCAATATAGGTTTTATGTTCATTTTTAACAAAAAATTTAATTTTTTATTAATAGAATAATCTTTTTGGTCTTTATAAACTTTGCGGTAGTATCAAAAAAGTAATACTTCATAGTTACAACAAGTCATGATTTTATAAATTTAGGGAAATTAATAATGGAATAGATTTCTAATAAAGCTGGAAAACAGCTTTATAGTTTTATAAATTTTCGTTATTAACTAAGTTTCATTATAAATTAAAATTCCTTTTACAGAGTCTTCTAAGGGTGAAGGACTTTCATTTATCACAACAATATCTTTATTTCTAGGAAGGTTCCTGATCAGTTCTCTTAATTTATTTGTTGGCGTAACTTTATGTCTTTTCTCTCCTTTGTCGTTGAATTCTATTCCAGAAAAATGCAAATGCAACTGCTTATGCTTACCAAATTTTTTTAAAATCCCGCTGTAATTAATTTTCTTTTCTCTTGCAAGTACATGTGCGAAGTCAATACAAAATGCACATCTTGTTTCATTTACAAGCCTCAAAATCTCATCTACACTTCCAAAAACATTTTTCTTTCCAGTTGTTTCAGGAGCTAGTTTTGTTTTCCATTTATTTTTTCTTATCTCAGCCTGTATCTCTTGTATTGCTTTTTTTATATTCTGAAATGTTTCTTCTTTATCAGATTTGCCATAATAACCTGGATGAAAAACAATTCTATAAGCTCCTAGAATATGGCCAATCTCGCAGGAATCTAAAATTCTTTTCTTACTCTGTTCAATTTTCTTTTTCTCAACAGAATTAAGATTAATCCAATAAGGGGCATGTATACTTAATTTTATATTCAGCTTTTTAGCTTCTTTGCCAATTGGCCTTGCATCTTCTGGCCTAAGATAAACACTATATGTAAAGGCTATTTCGCAGGCACTAATTCCTTTTTTCTTGAATTCTTGCAAATTACCAATAGCCTCTTTCCGCCCGCCAAGTCCTGCTGGCCCAAATCTAATTGTCATCTTTCTATATATAAATACGGAAATAAAAATGTTGTGGTTGGAAGTTTATAAAATTAATACCCATTACAGTATCTCCCCATAGAAATTTCTAAACTTCAGAATTCCACTCGTCTATGGCGGGTGGTTTGAAAGAATGGGCGGAATTCTGAGAGCTTCAAGAATTGAAAATTTTTGACATCTTATTTTATTAAAAACAGATAGTTATTTGTTACCCAATTAAACAAACAGCAATGAGAACATCCTTCAACTGATTATTACTCTATATTATAGTAAAGGACGCAGGTAATTCACTAAAATAGCGCCTTTACTAGATAGAAAAAGACATAAAATGGGCAAAAACTAATGTCTTTTGCTATAGTTATTTGTTATTTTAAGAATATTTTTGATTGTTTGGGGATACTTCATTAATTCTCCTTTGTTCGTGATATTTTTCATGTTTAACTAAAGATAAAAGTACTTTCGCATCAAGATTTGCCAAAGGAGAATTGTCAATTGATTTTTGATTGTCTATCAGATAATCTATCACAAAATCTGGAAGTTTACCCTTGTACTCTTTGCTTTCTCTAATCATTTTTTCTATTTTATTTTACCTTAGAATAAGACAAAACAAAGTATTTAAATTTTTATGTCAGAAATTGAAAATATATAGTTTATTATGTATTTAGTAGCTAAATATACTGTTTCCAATTTCTGAAGGTTTTAAAACAATTTTAAATGATATAATAAGAGTAAGACAGGATTTAATTGGATTTGGTGTAGAAGAAACAAAATTTAAAGAAAAATTTCCAATTATAATTGAACAGTACCTTACAAAAGAAAAAGAGAAAGGCATAAAAGAGAGAATATTAACAAGCGAGGATACTAAGTTCATTTTTAAAGAAAAGAGCATCAGCTATAGATTTATTCCAAAAGAATTTTTCAGCCCAACACCAATAATGGTTTATGGTGATAGAACAGTCACCATTATCTGGGATCCTTTAACAGTTATA
>CAZOGQ010000056.1:0-6150 GCA_964579545.1 Candidatus Woesearchaeota archaeon
CAGGTTGATGTTCAAGTAAATAATTACTTTGCTGATTTATTTAATCAATTTAAAGGGGCAAAAAAATATTTCAAATCTAAAAAGAAGAATGTAAAAGATATCTTATTAAAATCAAAAAACAGAGTTATCTGCGATTATATCCTTGGACCATATTATTTTAGAAAGTTTAAATTAGATGTTGTTTTATTCCCAAAAGATGTTATTCCTTTTTTTGTCAAAGCTAAGAAAATCGTTACAATTCACGACATTGCATATTATTTTCCTAAATATAATGCTTATCCTTTAATTGATACTATCTACATGAAAAAAATGATAAGAAGCTCTTGCAGAAGAGCAAACAAGATTATAGCAGTTTCTGAAAATACTAGGAAAGATTTAATAAAAACTCTGAAGATTAATAATAAAAAAATAACAGTAATTTATGAGTGCTCTGATGATAAGTATAAGGGGATAAATAATACAAAAAAATTAAAGGAGATAAAAAGAAAATATAAGTTACCTAAAAATTTCATATTTTATTCTGGAAGTATTAGTCCTCGTAAAAATCTTGTGAGAGTTATTAAAGCTTTTGAGAAAATAAAAGATAAAGTTCCTCACAATCTTGTTCTTACTGGAAATAAGATGTGGAAAAACAAAAAAGAAATGAAATTAATTAAAAATAATAAAAAAATAAAACGGCTAGGTTTTGTTCCTGATGAAGATATGCCTTGCCTTTATAATTTAGCAGACCTATTTATCTACCCTTCTCTTTACGAAGGCTTTGGCCTTCCAATACTAGAAGCACAGGCTTGCGGATGTCCGGTTATAACATCTAATGTAAGCTCTATGCCAGAAGTCGCAGGCAATAGTGCAATTCTTGTTAATCCATACAATGTTAATGAAATTGCAGATGCTATGTTAAAAGTTATAAAAAATAGAAAGCTAAGAAATGAGTTAATAAAATTAGGATATAAAAACACAAAACGTTTCTCTTGGGAAAAAACAGCAAGAGATACTTTGAAAGTTTATGAAGAGGTTTTGAGATGAGAAGAAAAAAGAAAACCGACTACCCACTAATCAGCGTAGTAGTTTTAAACTATAATGGCTTAAAATATCTAAAAAGAACAGTTCCACCAATATTAAAATTAGATTATCCCAAAATAGAAATAATCTATGTAGATAATGGCTCAACAGATGGCAGTATTGAATTTCTAAAGAAATTCAAGAAGATAAAATTAATAGAAAATGGCAAAAATCTCGGATATTCCAAAGGTAAAAATATTGGTGTAAAAAATGCAAATGGAGAGTATGTTCTTTTAGTGGATAATGACATTTTGATAAGGAGAAAAAATACTTTAATAAATTTAATCGATCAATATTCAAAAGGAATTGGTCTAGTTCAAGTTCCTTTATTAAATTCAGAAGAGAAGAAAACAAAATATTACGGTTTATATCTGACTTATTATGGATTCAATATGGATTTAGAAGAAATTAATATAAAGAATATTTTAAAATATAAAGAGAACTTATTAGAGATAGTTTCTCCAACAGGAGGCGATATGTTTTTTAGAAAGGGGGATTGGTTAAGTAGGGGTGGGTTTGATGAATCTCAAAAATTCAATATTGATGATATTGATATAGGGCCAAGATTTTATTTAGAGGGTTTAAAGAATTATTTATACACGAAAGATTATTTTATTCACCTAGGTATTGAAAATAGTAAAAGTAGTAAAAATTATCATAATAGATCTAAATTTATGTTTTCGGGACATTCGAGAAGTTTCATCAAAAATTTTAAATTTATAACTTTGATTAGAATTTTACCAATTTTTTTTATTTTCCAATTTATCAAATCAATCAGATACAGTTTCAAAAAAAGAACTATTAAAGTTTTTTTTGCATTTTTAAGTTCTATTGGCCTGTTCCTCAAGAATCTCCCAGACACCCTCAAAAAACGCAAAGAAATTCAAGCAAAAAGAGTTATTAAGGATGATATTTTCTTAAAAATAAAGCCACCAAAGTTTGAGTAAAATGAAAAGACTAATAACCTCACAATACGATACACACAAAGAAACAATCCATAATTTCTTCTGGAGAGCCCTGCAAATAGCAGGAAAGCAGGGCGTTACATTTTTGATATTTATCATTGCAGCCAAATTATTGATTCCAGAAGAGCTTGGAATATTAAGTTATGTTCTTGCTATTGTCTTTTTCTTAGTTATATTCAGCGATTTTGGAATTTCAACAGCTACAAGCAAATATACTGCTGAGTATAATGCAGTTGATAAAAAAAAGTTAAAAACAATTCTTTCATCTTCGCTCTCGCTCATCATTGCATTCAGTTTACTTGTAACGATTTTTGTATTATTGTTTGGTAAAATGTTATTTAAAGAGTATTATATTTATGTATTGTATCTTCTGCCGCTTGTATTCTTAAGTCCTGCAACAAGCCTTTTAGACGGAATTTATCGTGGCTTAAAAAAATTTAAACTACTCGCATTAATTTCAGTTGTAATTGGTTGTTTTTCAATTGTTATTGTCTATCTATTAATTAAAAGTTATGGTCTAATTGGTGCAATTATATCTCAGAACTTATTTTATTTTATTCTCTTTGTTTCCCTGCTTGTTTTTTACAGAGAATTTCATTTTAAAATAAATAAATCTGTTTTAAAACAGATTGGGAAGTATTCCTTGATAATTGGTATTGCTAATTTAGGTTACTTCCTGTATACAAGAGTTGATATAATCATACTTGGCCAGTTTGGGTATATTGTAGAAATAGGATATTATGAAATTGTTAATAAAGTATTCTTAGCTTTAGCGATTCCTGCGGCGATCTTGGGGCAGGTTATAGCTCCGAATATCACAAAGCACATTGCATTAGGAAGATATGAGGTGGTAAGGAAAAAGATAATTAAATCCTTGCCCACGTTTATACTTGGAGGAATCCTCGTTTCTGTCATTTTGTATTTCATTTTTCCATTGTTTATAAAAAATTTCCTCCCAAAATACTACTCAAAAACATTTCTTTTAATTCTAACAATACTTTTAATATACTTTCCTATTAAATTATATGCAAATTTTTTAGTTAATGGATTTATCACTCCTGGAGGATTTGCAAAAATAATAACAATTAGTAGCTTTATAGGTGGTTTTTTAAATATAATCTTAGATTATATTTTTATAATCAAGATGGGTTTTATCGGTGTTTTTTGGGTGACAGTTGTAGTGTACTCATTACACATTTGTATACTCTGGATATATTTATATAAAAGACTATCATCTCGAAGGAGGCAAAATATACATGGAAGATTGTAAAAAATTGAAATACGGTTTATTATCTTACGAAACGAAAAATATAGGAGACGAAATTCAAAGTTTAGCCGCTAGGAATTTTCTTCCCAAGGTGGACCTCTTTTTGGATAGAGACTATCTAAATAAAGTAAAATCTAATAAAAAAATAAAAATTATTTTGAATGGATGGTTTAGTGAAAAACCTAAAAATTGGCCTCCGTCACGAGATATAGAGCCCCTCTTTGTCTCATTCCATATATCTCAAAAAAATGTTAAAGAGATGACCTCCAGAAAATCAATTAAATACTTAAAAAAGCATGAACCTATTGGGTGTAGAGATTATTATACGAGAGACTTGCTAAAGAAAAATGGTGTTAAAGCTTATTTTTCTGGGTGTTTGACCCTTACTCTTCAAAATAAAAAATCAAAAAAATCTGATGAAATACTCTTAGTTGATTTAAGTCTGGCTGGAATTAAAATAAGGGACTTGCCAAAAGAACTAATCAAAAAATCTAATGTGCTGAGTCACTTTACATTTAAAGCATCTTACATAAATATAAAAATTGCGAAAATGAGAGAGACTATAGGTAAGTTATTTCCCCACATTTATAATGCAATGGAAACGACAAAGGTAAATTGGATTATCAATAGGGCAATCAAACAAACAAACAATACTCAAAAAAAATTTGAAATGGCTAAAAAATATCTAGAAAGATATGCAAAAGCAAAACTTGTTATCACCTCTCGACTTCATTGTGCTCTACCATGTCTCGCATTTGGTACTCCAGTGATTTTTGTGCACAAAAATTTAGACGATCCCAGATTCGGAGGCCTCAAGGATTATTTGAAATGTTATACTCCTCAAGAATTTAAAAAAGAGATCAATAAAATAGATTGTAAAAGCCACTCATCAAATCCTAAAAATATAAGAAAAATAAAGAATAATTTAATAAGAACGGTACGAGATTTTATTAACCATTAACTTTACTAATGTTTCTAGGTATATATACTATTATATTCTTGAATATTTTATTGTTATGTGTCTGTTCAATTTCTTTTATTGTAGAAGGATTTAATAAGAAATACCCTTGCCTTACCACCACACACTTATTTTCTATGAATTCTCTCTCTTTCTTAGGGTCTGTTATAATTGGAATATTGAGAGAAAACAGGTACATATTTGTTGTATTTTCTAAAAAAATCTTATCCCTTTCCAATAACATCTCGAAGTTCCTATTTTTGAATTCTCCGAGTAAATAGATCTCATTATTGGTATGGAAAAGGCCACTATAGCCCGCGGAATCTGAGACAATAATACTTTTGTTAGTAAATTCCTGAACATAGTTAAATGCTTTTTCATAATCAACAAGGGTTACTTCCTTAGGAAGGATAGGCCCTTCATAAAAAAAACCACCAGGATAATTTACATAAATATTTAGAACAAGTATTATTAAGATTAAACCAACCAAAATTTTGCTTTTTGTGATTTTTGAAACTCCTGAAAATATGAGAATAGAAACAAGATAAAATAAAGGTAAAAAATAGATTATTGTTCTTGCCATTTGAAAATCTAAAGAAGAAGCAAAGTGTAACAAGAATAAAAATAAAGATGAGAAAATTATTAGCTTAATACAAATATTAATTTTTTTAAAAAATAAAAAACTAAAAGAGCATAAGAACAATATTGTAAAAATTGTATTAAGATTAAAAAACAAATTATCATATTTGTAATCTTTGGGTGTTGTGAACATCACAGTTCCTGAAGTAAAGTTTTTTACTAAAGAAAAACAATCTAACCAAAAAAATAGAAAAATAAATACCAATATGAATATGATTATTTTTAAGAGTTGATTTTCACTAAAAGATCTATACAGCCTATTTCGAATAGGTATTTGTTGAAGCTTGAAAAAGAAGAGATAAGATATAAAAAACAGAGAGTATATCAAAACAGGATACCTTTCTTCACCATAACTAAAGAATTGTATAATGATAAGGGTAAAAATCCCAATTAACGAATATACTAATGTCTTTTTTACATTTTGAATATTTCTAATGATCAACATAAAGATTAAAGTTAAAAATAAAATAAAAAACTCGCAGAAAACATACATCCTAATATAAAAATGATTAAAAACCACCCACGGACTAAATGTATAAATTAATAGCAATAATAAGATGTATGGCTTTTTCTTGATAATTTTTTTTGCTATAAAAAATAATAAAACAAAGTTAATAATCCCAATAAATGCTGGTACCATCTTTGCAACAAAAATGGTTTTACCAAATATTAAAAAAAACAATCCAACTAAAAAAGAGACATACGCCCCCCTATTATAATACTCACCATGATATATTTCAGCAAAATGTCCTGATTTAAAAAATTCTATTCCAGATAGTATGTGGGTATATTCATCAACATAACTGCCAGTATAAACAATTGGCATCAGAATTTTAATTGCAATAAAAATTACTGTGATTGTTATCAAGCCAATGTAATACCACTTCCCCGCCTTCTTTTTCTCCCCCTGCATCTCTTTTTCCACTTTTTTGCTGTTAGCAAAAAAGGTTAGTATGCCTGTTGCAATTGCCAACAAAGTGAGTTCAAGATTTAATGAGCTGATAATGGGAATTTTAAACTTAACAAGCTGAACTAAAACTTGGTTAAGAGCAATTATAATTAAAATAACAAGAAAAATATATGACATAATCTTTGTGAGCTTTAACTTAGGCCTTTCATCAACAGGATAAGATTTAATTTTCAAAAGAAAATAAAAAAATCCAAACACAAGCGTTATAATAAAAAGATAAACTATTTTGGATTGCCAAAATATCGGTATTATATTGGCAGTATAAAGAATAACTGAAACTATCAGTGCA
>CAZOGQ010000057.1:0-6115 GCA_964579545.1 Candidatus Woesearchaeota archaeon
AGCTGGTCGGGACCGGGTCCGTCGCGTCGCTGTCATGTGCCTGCTTCATCGCTCAGTCTCCTTTCCCGACCGGCCAGACGTAGGCGATCCCCGGCTCCTCGGTCCAGCCGAACCGGCCGTAGTGCTCGGGGTCCTTGGCCAGCAGGGCGGCCCGGTGGGATGCGTGGAAGGCGGGGTCGCCGAGCCAGGGCGGCTTGGGTAGACCGGGAATCAATCCCCCCGGCGGCGCTTTGGATATTCTTTCCCAGAAGCAATAATTCTAAATATTTGTGTTGGCTCTATTCCTGAGCCTGCTATTGCCGACATGTGGATTGTAACAAAAGGCAATTCCTGATTTATTTTTTTGGCTGTTGCGCTAGCTTCAAGTGATGGATAAAAATAAAATAATATGAATGTAAGTAAAGGAAACGCAATTAAAAGCCAGAAATTTTTTAGTACTCTTAAACCAACACTCTCTTTAGTAAAATCTACAAAATCTAAAAAAGGAAAACCAGGAGAGAGTTTAAGGAATAGAAATAAGACAAATAGTAAAAGTGCAACAAACATGCTAATCAAAACAGAAAAAAGCATCATAGCAACATAAGTATTCAGTAAGAAAGTCATATTTGCTTTTTTCATGCTCAATCCAACCCTTTCAAAATTGCCTTCGTCAACAAGTTTGTTAGATATTTTAAAGAAAAATCTGTTTGATAGTTTAGCATAAATTCTTGGTTTTTTAAATATATTTTCGTCTTTTGGCTTCTTCTTCTTTTTCATTTTTTTGAGTCTCTTTATTTCGCTCTCAGCTATATTCAATTCTTTTAAGAATCTTTTTTTATCAGCTGCAAGAATCATTATTCTGTTTCCTAGAACTCCTCCAACTTCCTTTTGTTTTTCTTCTGGTCTCTTTTTTAATCTTTTCTCTGCCTTTCCCACTCTTTTTTTAACAAGCTCACCATTAATATGAACTAGTTTTTTTCTTTTTCCATTTAATTTCACACTAACTGGTCTCTGCTTTTCAACATTAACTCCCTGCCCAAGATTATGAACAAATGCGGGAATAGAATTATTTATTATTTTTAGCTGGTTTGTAAGAGAAATTATTGTATTTAAAATAATCCTCTGCTCATTAAGCGGAGCGCTATACAACTGATTTAAAAAACTATTTATCTCTTGTACTAACGCCTTTTCTTTGTTTGTACTTTTCTTTAATTCACCCATCATTTTAATATCTCACCTATTCTTTTCTGGGTGTCTAAAATTGATTCTTTGATTTTTTCAGCTTCTTCCTGCTTTCCTTTTTTTTGAGTTTCCTCTAATCTATTGACTGCATCATTTAATGCTTCAACAAGTTTGTAAAGAATTTCTATATTAGATCTATTTATCATCTTAAATTATCCCGAACTTTTTTAATACAGCTGTAGGATTCTTGTAATACATATTGATTACCCACTGTACCTCATCAAAACCAAATACTCTTCTTTTATAAAGCTCAAATAATAATCTTACTCTTATTTCAAACTCCTTAAAGATCTCTTCTTTAGTCAAACCGAACTTTAAAGCTATCTTTTCAAATAATTTGCTATCTTTTTTGAAATAAAATCTGTCATCAACAGGATTCCACATAAATGGTGTGTTCGTAAGGGCAATGCCCTCTGGAGTTACATTCACAACTTCAACAAGCTCTCTTAGTCTTCTTGTCTGCTGTTTATTTACTATGGCGTGAGCCATTATTCCTACAACATCAAGTGTATTAACTAATGTTGGAGAAAGTTCAATTGGTGGAGTTTCAAGTCTTTTTATAACAGTATCTACAGAATCTGCATGCATAGTACTTATAGAAGCGTGTCCTGAAGCCATCCCTTGAAATAACACAAAAGCTTCTTTTCCCCTTACCTCTCCAACTACAACATAATCTGGATTCTGTCTAAATGAATTTTTTAAAAGACTGAATAAATCAATTTCTCCTATTTTTGAGGGTCCAATTGCAGATCTTGCCACACTCGGAAGCCAGTTTTCTCTTGGGAGATTAATTTCTCTTGTATCTTCTATACTAACAACTCTTGCCTCTGGTGGAATAAAAAATGCAATAGCATTAAGCAGTGTTGTTTTTCCAGATGCTGTTCCACCGGTTATTAGCATATTTCCTTTATACTGGATAAGCAACCACAAATAAGCTAGCATCTCTGGGCTGAGAGTATTAAGCGCAATAAGTTGGGTAGGTGTCCAAGGAACTTTTGTAAATTTTCTTATAGTGAATGTAGGTCCCTTACTTGTTATGTCTTTTGTATATGTTGCATTAACTCTACTTCCATCAGCTAAAGTCCCATCAAGTATTGGTGAGGCATATGAGACATATCTTCCACACCTTTGTGCAAGTTTTTCAACAAAACCAGCTAGCTTATCTATAGACTTAAAAGCAACATTTGTTCTTAAGTTCCTGTAAAGCCTATGAACAACATAAAGAGGAGTATTAACACCATTACATTCTATATCTTCAATAAAATAATCTCTTACTAAAGGCTCTACTTCACTCAAACCAGTGAAATCTCTAAATAAATAATAAAATATTTTTTTATATGAATCTTCTGTGATCTGCATTCCAAGTTCTGTTATTAAGAGTCTAGCAGTCTTATCTATATATTCTATCCTTGCTCTTGTTGTTCTCTCTACAATTAAATTTAGGTTTATCAACTCTCTCATTGCTTTTTCAATTCTATTTAGGATCATTTTCTCTGTTTGACCTAAAATAGGTTCCTCTAATTCATATACTACTTCTGATTTTTCTGGTTTCCAGTAAATGTGGGCAGAAGTATAAGGAGAAATAAGTGAATATCTCACATCAATCTGGGTCTTATCCCTTATTCTCGGCAGTGGTGGAATATGCGGCGATAAATCTATTTGTATTTTTCCTACCATTTTATTTCCTCTTTTTTATTTTATATTAAAAAGTTTTTTGTATTTAAATTTAACTATATTTCAATAGTCTCATGAAATATCTAATATATTTATATGTGTTATATTCAGAGTATTGTTATATCCTGTATTTTCTATAGATATTTCATAAACAGAAGAAGCTCTTGGAAAAGTCATAACATCTTGTTTCCCACTAAGTGATAAATTAAGGTATTCTGAATAATTTAACAAAAGCTTGATATTATACCTGTCCTCTCCTTCTTTTAAAGTTAAAATATTCAAAAATCCTAAAGATACTGGGGTTCCTGGCTCACTGAATTCCTTTCGACTATTTTCCAGCTCAAAAAAGATACTGTCACTTAGACAATCAATAACTAACCCGCCTTTTTTTATTCTAAATTTTCTTGTTCTCACGTTTCCGAGAGCATAAGTAACATCTCTCATACTAACATCTATATTATTCATATCTTCTATTGTCTGCTCAATTATAATTCTATCAATAGTCTGATTTATTTCAGGCAGTAAGAAAGCTAAAACAAGGCTTATTAAAGCTAAACCAATTAAAAAATAAATCACAACTTCTATCCATATCTGAGCTTTTTTATTTATCATTTTTTTATGTACAGCCATTTTTCAGGCCAATGCTATCTATAACAGCACATTTTTTACCATTAACTTCAGGATAAATCTGTACTTTTGGCAGAGGCAGATTCAATGAAGTTGCATATTCTGGTTTATTTAAATCTATAATATATGTTTTTTCTTCTCCTCCACCAGGAAATTCACTTGGCAAAATTTCTCTTTTTATATTTTCTCCTTCAATTGCAATATAAAGTTTAGTTACTTCAGCATCAGCGAGGTTTATGTCACCTACACGAATTGTTACGTTAATTGTATTAGTACTGCCATCATAACAACTATAAGCATAATCTTCTCTTGATATTGTTATTTGATCTCTTACATGATAACAGCTTCCTTTCTCCAGGTTATCTCTTGCTATTTTAATTATTATTGGTGTGATTATTCCAACAGCAACAAGCACTAGCGAGATTATAAGCATTGTTGCAATAATCTGAGACAAACCTCTTTTTTTTAAATAGTGCATTTTCTAATTATACATCAACATTAATAGCAAATTCATCTGGGCAGGTATATTCTCTTGCTGAACCGCCTTTAACTGTTCCAAGCAATATTGGGATTATTTTTAAAGTCTTATAGGTTCCACCTCCAGACTCAAATTCTGTTTTTGTGATTTCTAAACTAGCCCTGGTTACATTAGCTATATTCCCAGGAGGCAGGCCTCTTGCTCCAGGTTCTCCTTCAACATTGGGAACAAGAATATCAGATACCATTATTTTTGAGTTGCCAAACTTAATTTTCTTAGCAACAATTTTATAAACAGGAACATTCCCCACATTTGTGATATACAAATCGTCAGATTCAAGATAAGCTTCTAAATTAACTTTTTCGCAAGAATATTCTGCTGGTTGCTCGTTTTTTTCAACAACATCTTTTACAAAAGATTTGGAAAACAAGAGTAAGATCAAGACTAAGAGTATTGCAAGAAGCACGAGTAAGATAGTTGCTACAACTGGTGAAAGAGCTTTTTCTCTCATAATTAGTTCACTTCTTTTTTTCATTAATAAAATTAGTATTTTTTAGTTTAAAAATATATCGAAAACTAAAGTTTTGGTGGGAGTAAAAAAGTCTTTTAAGATAGGAACTAATTATGCCCTTAAATTGTATTTAGAATTTTTCAAAATAACTTAAATCAATAAATTATATTTAAATATAAAATTAACAATTACGCACTTGTTGCGTAATTATAGAATTCTCGCATAAAAAAAGCTCGTCATTTTCCTTTATATAAGGTTGGAGTTCAACTGCAGCCAAGGAGCTTCTAAAATTTGCATAGTTAAAATTAAGAATTACTTCTTGCCCAGAAGCTAGCTCTGGTTCTAGATATACAGGAGACTCCCCATTCCACTGTTTCAGAATACCTGTTGAAACATTTTCATAATCTCGTCTAGCCCTAGCATAAAAACCACTTATATTAAAATATCCTTTATTTTTAATAGTTAAATTCAACTCCCAATTAGAAGAAGTACAAGTATAACTTTTAATAACTAAAAAAAGGTCTTCCGGACATTCTACACTGGGTTTTTTTGAAGCATAAACTTTGAGAAAATAAAAAACTGTTGCTGCAATACCAAGTACAATAACAATTAAAAGTGTGTAAGAAACTATTTCACTGATTGCTTTTTTATTCCTCATTTTTTATGTACGGCTTTATACAACCATTTTGTTTACCCAGGTACAATATGTTTCTCTCCTTCAACATATTCTTCTAAAACAAAATAAAACACTTTGCCAGGGTTTATTTTTACTTCATAGACATTGCCATTTACAGTGATACTAGAATATTTGTCGCCATTTTTTATCCAAGTTTCTGCTTCTTTTTTGTCTTGTTTTTTTAACCTAAATATTGGAAATTCAGATCTTCCTAATGCAAGTCCTCCGCCTTCAGTTCTGTTATACACAGTATAATAAAGACCGTCTTCATCACCATAAACAAGATACCAGTTCACATTTGCTTTTGATTCTCCGTATTTTGTTATATATAGATCTGAAAAATTTTCAATAAGTTCTGTTGTATTTTCTTCTTGATATATTCCATAATCTATCACTTTTGATGCTTCTAGACCAAGTTCATCAGATAAATCATAAGCAATAATTTTTTTTGGCTTATCTCCAGTATAACGTACTAAAACAGCAATTCCAACAATTACTGCGATTATAATTGCTGCTGCCAAAAGATAAAACTGTGCTTTTTTTCTTTGTTTTATGCCTCTTTTATTTACATTCATAAAACAATTAGGAATATTGGGTTTAAAAAATTATGGTTTAAAAAATTTTAATTCAACAATAACTGCCATCGACCTATTTTTAGCTGGCATTTTAAAAGCGCAGACCCAGGAGATAGCTCCATACTCATTAAAAAGCAACCTTTAAACTTCCTCGGTCTTGCAACCCTACAAGCACCCTAACTAATGTTTAGGGCTGCTCCGGTCAGGGCCTGACCCATTTCGCAAAAGCAAGGTCGAGCAGGACAAGACTTCAACGTTAGTATAAAGACTTTCTAATTTATATGTCACGCACTCCCTTACAGCTTGCCATAAAGCCCATTTGCAAATGGCACAGGGCTAGCGTGCCAGCCTGG
>CAZOGQ010000058.1:0-5976 GCA_964579545.1 Candidatus Woesearchaeota archaeon
TCAATTCCCTTAAAATGCACCCCACCCTAAATAATTACAATGGCTCTCCTTTATTGTACAAGTTTTTAAAGCTAAAGGAAAAACAAAAAAAAGAGTTTAATATTGACGATAAAATAGCTGTTTTTTCAGACAGTAAGTTTATTGAAATATCTAAAGTTGTAAATCAAAAACAAATTCTGGCTTTGCCAGAATTTGTCATGCGACCGATTTAAAATCATAAGTTTTAAAAACCACTGCTTTTAGATAATATAATGACAAAAGAGTTAAGTGATAAACTTAAAGCAGATAAAGATAAATCAACACAAATAACTGTAGATGATATAAAGTATGCATCTGATGGAACTGCTTATATCGACAAAAAACCATCTGTGCCTCCTAGAAGAAGAGTTAGTGGAAGAGATTATGAGGGCCATATGTTTGACGGTTCAGATAGACCATTAAAACGATAAGCAAATCTTTAAAACCTATTTTTCTTTTCTTTTTTTATGAGAGAGTTTATTTATTTTTCAGGCAAAGCAAGAACATCTGGAAATTTTAATCTTAAGGATTTAAAAAAAGCAGGCAGAATGGATATTGTATGCCATGTTATTATAAATGCTTTATTTCTTTCTCATAATATAAGACCAAATACAAAAATTCACCTTGTTTTTTATGGTCCTCCAACTCCGCCAAGACATCTAGAGATTTCAAGCAAGGCAGAGGATATTATTAGTAAGAAAGATATTGCAAAATTAATACAGATAATGTTATACAAATATAAAGAAAATAAAAAAACAGAGGTTTTTCCTGGATGTTTTATTGAAAAGAAAAACCTCTTTGAGTTAACAGACAAATTAAAACAAGAAGGCAAAGAAATCTACATACTTGATAAAAAAGGACAAGATATAAGAAATACTAAACTTAAACAAAATCCTATTTTTCTTGTTGGAGACCATGAAGGTCTGCCTATAAAAGAGTTGAAAAGACTGAAAAAAAGCTGTCAAACAGCATCTATAGGTAAACAAACATATTTTGCAAGCCAGACTGTTACTATTGTGAATAATGAATTAGACAGATACGGGATTTAATTGATCATTGAATGGGTCATATAACTGATATTCTTATAATTTAATTAAACTTATCATTAATATTTTAATAAATATCTATGTAGTTAACGCGCAAGAGGAGTTAACGAAGCAGACAAAATGAGAAGCGAGCGAGTGAAACGAGCGAGCTGATTAATAGAGAATTTTTTGATACAGCAAAACATATAAAAATTCTCATTCTTTCTTATTTATATGAAAAAGACAGTCAAAGTGCATATTTCTGGTTTAGTACAAGGAGTTTTTTTTAGAGATTTTATTAAAAAAAGTGCAGATAGATTAGCTGTTAAAGGATTTGTGCGAAATATTGAAGATGGCAGGGTTGAAGTTGTAATAGAAGGAGAAGTAGATAATGTTAATGCAATGACAGAAATTTGTAGGAGAGGTTCTCCACACTCACATGTTAAAAGAATTGATATTAAAGATGAAAAATTCCAAAATTTCACACAGTTTAAAATCTTGCATATCTAAAGATATTTAAATTATATTTTTCTCTTAAAATCATGACAAGAAAAGATGAAATACTAAAAGAGCGGTTAAAAAAGCTTGAAGGATTAAGAAAAAAAGATATAGACCCTTATCCAACTAAATTTGACAAGAAAGATGACGCAGCAGAATTGCAACAGAAATATAAAAAAATTGAATCTGATAGGAAGACAAAAGATAAAGTTAAAGTGGCTGGCAGAGTTTTAGTGGTTAGAGATATTGGTAAAATTGTTTTTGCAACACTTGCTGACGCAACAGGAAAAATCCAAATAGTATTACAAGATAAAGAAACTCCTGCTGAACAAATTAATTTCTTTAAAAAATATATTGATTCTGGTGATTTTATTGGAGTTGAAGGCCTTGTATTTCGGACAAAAAGGGGTGAGTTGAGTATAATAATTAAAAAGATTACTCTTCTTACAAAATCACTTTTTCCCCTTCCTGAAAAATGGCATGGTCTACAAGATAAAGAAGAAAGATATCGTAAACGTTATTTGGATTTAATTATGAATCCTGAAGTTAAAGAGCTTTTTTTAAAAAAAGCTGTATTTTGGCAATCAATAAGGTATTTTCTTTGTGAAAGAGGTTTTATTGAAGTTGAAACACCTGTTCTTGAATCTACAACAGGCGGAGCAGATGCCAAGCCTTTTATAACTCATTACAATGCTTTTGATGTAGATGTTTATTTAAGAATATCAACTGGAGAATTATGGCAAAAAAGACTAATAATTGGTGGTTTTGAAAAAGTATTTGAAATTGGAAGGCAGTTCAGGAATGAAGGTCTTAGCCCAGAACATTTACAAGACTACACGCAAATGGAGTTTTATTGGGCCTATGCAAATTACGAAGATTCAATGAGATTAGTAGAAGAAATGTACAAAGAAGCAACAAAAAAAGTTCTTGGAACTTTAAAATTTAAAAGTCATGGCTTTGAAATTGATATGAACAAAAAATTTAAAAAAATTGATTATGTCTCTGAAATTAAAAAGCAGACAGGCCTAGATGTACTAGAAGCAAGCAAAGAAAAAATTAAGAAAAAACTTAATAATCTAAATGTAGATTATGATGCTAATCTAGAAAAACCAAGATTAATTGACGTATTATGGAAAGAGTGCAGGAAAAAAATTACAGGTCCGGCCTTTGTTATTAATCATCCTGTTGAAGTTTCTCCTTTAGCAAAAAAACATAAGAAAAATAAACTTCTAACAGAAAGATATAATGTTGTAATTGCAGGAAGTGAGATTGGAAATGGTTATTCTGAATTAAATGATCCCCAAGACCAAGAACAGAGATTTGAGATACAAGCAGAAATGAGGAAAAAAGGAGATAAAGAAGCTCAGATGCATGATAAAGATTTTGTTGAAGCTTTAAAATACGGCATGCCACCTACAAGTGGTTTTGGCGTCAGCGAAAGATTTTTTTCGTTTTTAGTTGATAAGCCAATTAGAGAGTGCGTCTTATTTCCGTTTATGAAGCCTGAGAAATAGAAGGGGTTCTTAGGAGTACTCGCTCATAAAACTTTTCAGCCCAAGACCTAAACATTTCTTCTAGTTCAAAATATTTTTCTCCAAATTTTCTATGAAGCGCCTCTTTAAATGATGCGGGAGAGACTTTTATACGATAATCTGTCTCAGATAAACTCCTTTCTAAAATACTTGAAAGTTTTAGTCTATCAATGATTGCTGCCAAGTCTTCAGAGTAGGGATAATTTCCGTTTGTATCAAAAAGAATATTAATCTCTGGATTTTCTTCTGCGAGTTTGTGAATAGCGGTGTGGACTCCCTTTTTACTTCCAGAAAATATATCTTTTTCCCTAAATGCAAGTAAAATAGATATTAAATCACCTGCACAGACTTCCAAAGTTTTTTCATCTAAAGCCATAAACAAAAGTAGGCAAAAGAATTTATAAATATTAGCGGGATGCAAAACATACTTTAATTATCAATCTATTAAAAACAAAGCTTTTAAAAATCTCTTTGTATACTGTTCTGTATAATCAAGGAGGAAAAATAAAATGGCAGATTTAATTGTGAAGAGCAATATAAAGAAGGCAGTGCCTGAAATGAGTGTTGCTGCAGAAGTTGCTCCTGCACTTAATGAGCTTGTGCAAGAAGCTCTAAAGAAAGCTGTTCAAAGAGCAAGAGCAAATGGTCGAAGGACTTTACAAGCAAGGGATTTGTGAATTTTTTAGTTTTAGTTAGATTATGAGATGGTATATAAAAAGAAGAAAACATAAAGAATCAAGAAATCCTTGAGTTTTACCACACACTAAAGTGTGTGGTTTGTTTGGATTTCTGGATGCTCAGAAATGCTCATCCACATCCTAAAGGATGTGGTTTTCGCAATGCATTTCTGACATAAACAAATTTATCTTATACTCTAGGATGCAAGTTACGTTGCAGCCTGTACTGCTTAATTACTTTTCTCCACACTCTTTGAGTTTTAGGTTCAGTATCTTCGACAAATGTTCTTGATATATTATATGTAGATTGTTCTGGAGTATCTCCTGCTCTTTTTTTAATCCCATATGCCAAACTTTTTAAAAATGACATGCATCTTTCTTCAGCATCCACTTTTAATAAGGCTTCACAATTAGCTTGACAATTTGCTGGAACCTCTTGGATATTATAATTTAGCTCTTCTGAAGGTTTAGCTAGAAGATGCACTGCTTCCAGAGTCTCTTTGTATTCAAGTCGTTCAGCTGCACTAATCCTTAAAAAAAGTTAGTTGTCCTTAAAATTTCCTTAGCCATTTTATCAGATTTATATTCTTACCTTTATAAATCTCTTTTTTTATAATAACTATAAAGTAGTTAAATTAGTTGGTTATTGACTTAAATAAATCTTTAAATAACTCTTCTTCTCTTAATTATTATGCGCAATAAAAAAAAATTAAAAGAAACAAAAACAAGCCAAAAAACATATTACATAATCATAAGTTTATTTTTATTGATAATAATCTTCTTGATTCTTAATGTGTTAAGTTTAATTAAGATAATCACACTAAAAGAAGCTAGAATAAATGTAGAAAAAAGTCCTGAATTTATAAAACTTAAGGGAGAAATAATTGACAAGAGTTTTAAATTAAATAGTTCAGACATAGTTCTTGGGCCAAATGTTGTTTATCTTAAAATAGATAAATGCAAGGTTCTGGATATGGTAACAACAAATGAGCAGATAGCAAGAATAGAAAAAGCAAAAAACAAAGCAAGATTGTTTAGACCAGAAAAAGAAGACTTAATATCTGATGTTCTTGATATTTATAATATTGAGCTTGAATTTGTTTTTATAGAAAAAATAGTTGAAGGAACTTACTTCTCTAAGATAATTTTAAAGCAAAACAATAAGATTGCTGTCTTGGACAGCAAGCCAACAGATGCTTTAATTCTTGCCAGCATATTTGATGCAGATATCTATATTAATAAAGAGCTTGAAAGTTTGTTTAAAGAGGTTTGTTAGTGATAAAAGCAGCAACCGAAAGGTTTATATATATGGGATATATCTCGTATATACATTAAATATATAGAAAGAAAAATGGTGCAAGCTATGATTAATATCCCTAAAGAAGTAAATCAGATATTAAATATTGTAAAAGCAAGATTCGGCCTTAAAACAAAAAGTGAAGCAATAGCAATAGTTGTTGCAGCATATGGCAGCCAGATTTTAGAGCCAGAATTAAGACCAGAGTATATTGAGAAGTTAAGAAAAATAGAAAAACAGGGAAATTTTATTAGTTTTGATTCTATTGAAGAGCTAAAGAAAAGTATTGAAAATGTATAAGTTTGATGTAGAAGAAAAGCTTCATCAAATTCTTAAGAAACTTTTTAAAAAAGATAAAAAGAAATATGAAATTGTTTGGAAAAAGATTAATGAAATTATAAATAGTTCAAATATAGAGCATTACAAAAATCTAAAATTCCCTATGAATGGGTTTAAAAGAGTTCACATTGATAAAAGTTTTATTTTAGTTTTCAGCTCCTCAATGGCTTTAGTTAATTCTGATTTCTTATCCGGTCTTTTAACGAACTACAAAAGTGTTTTTGCGGAAGCTTTTATTAAAGCAGCGGACGCCGCAGAGTTCAAGACAATTGTGCTTGAAACCAAATCTTCCAGCGCAAAAGAGGCTTACGGGTGGCTTGGGTCATTACCCGCTCTTTCCGAGTGGAAGGACGCACGCAAGCTCTACGGGATGCGGGCTTTTGATTATACCCTCGAAAATCTTAACTTCGAGGCGACCATCGAGGTCGACCGCAATACCCTAGAGGACGATGAATATTCTATGGTTCAATATCGCATACGGCAGCTTGCTCAACGGGCTATCGACCATATGGGTAAATTGGTCTTTGACCTGCTGGATGCTGGGGAAACCGAGACCGCCTACGATGGTACAGCCTTTTTCAGCGATACCC
>CAZOGQ010000059.1:0-5779 GCA_964579545.1 Candidatus Woesearchaeota archaeon
TGATTGAATTTTAACCACTACTCACGCTCGGGGCTTTAGCCCCAGAGTAGTTGACTTTTCTAACAAGTGGACTATCTCTATCGAGTTTTGGTGTAACATTTCCAACAGTTTTGCAACTTGGACATCGCATCTCTTTATATCTTCGCCAATAGAAAAAAGTTATATAATTATTGTATATAGTTTGTATTTTATAATAGAAATTATATAATTCTGAAAATCAAATCAATTTCTTAATTAACTCACTCTCACTTAGCATACTTTCTTTTCCACTCTGCATATTTCTTAGTTTTACTTTCTTTTTCTTAACTTCACTCTCACCTAAAAAAATAACATATTCAATTCCCTGAGAATTAGCATATTCTAATGCCTTGCTTATCTTATTGAACATTATTATGCAAGCTATATTTTTTTCTCTGAGATTTTCAATTAATTTTATTGCTTCTTTATCTTTTCCAAGAGAAATTACTAATAATTTTGTCTTCTCAACTTGAATTTTAGCTAACTGAGAAAGTCTCTCAATACCAAATGAAATTCCTGTAGATTGAATTTCATTAATTAAATAGCTGCCTCCACCTGCAATTGTCTCTTTTATGCCAGCTGTTTTTATTTCAAACACACTTCCATTGTAATATGATAAGCCGCGGGCAAGACTTGGCTGAAAATTAATTTTTGTACCATACATTTGACAGTATTTTTTTAGCTCTTGGATGTCAGAATAAGCTTTATACCTTGCAAAAAAAGATTCTGGTTTTTTAAATATAATGAGAATTTTGTCAGCTTTATATTCTTTTAAATTTTGTCTAACTGTTTTTTCAGGCAGTTTATCTAATTTATCAATTTCTCTTATAATCTTTTCTTTATCTTTCTCTTTAATTTTTTCTTTGTCCAGTATTTCATTAAGCAATTTTCTATTATTCACATTTATTTCAAATTTAATTCCTAATCTCTGCAAAATTCTTGCAGAAAGTGCAAGAATCTCAGCTTCTTCTTTTGTTGTTGAACCTATAATATCTGGGTCGCACTGTGTAAATTGCCTGAATCTATTTGTAGAAACAGGCTCATCTCTGAAAACAAGGCCTATTTGATATCTTTTATATGGCAGTTTTTTGTTTTTAGCCAGCCTTTTAAGCTGGAATGTAAATTCATATCTTAAAGCAAGTTTTCTTTTACCTTTATCTTGCAATTTAAAAATATCAGATACAGCTTCATCTCCCTCATTGCCTGATTTAACAAATTCTTCATATTCAATAATTGGAGCTTCAGCTGGCTCAAAACCATAAACTCTAAAAGTTTCTTCTATGATTTTCTTAATTTTTGTTCTTTTTTGAGCTTCTTCTCCTGTATAATCTCTAAAACCCTTTACTGTTTCGCTTTTCATTTTCGTTTGTATCCTAAGAGTTTATTATATTTTTTATGATTAATTATCTCAAGTATAAAACATATAACTTCTATTTCATCTCCTCTTATAATATAGAGCATTCTCCAATAATTGCTTAGCTCAACTCTCCATAAGTTTGGAGCATTATATTTCTTAGGAATTAAATCTTTTTTAATATTATCTCCATAAAAAGGATTTTCTTTAATTAGAGCTATTTTAGTTTTAATTGATTTAAGCAGTCGTATTTCTGGGGAATTTGTTTTGCCTGTTTTTGTTTGCATTCCTGCAATTTCATTTAATCTAATAAATGCTTTTTTTGCATCATCAATCAAAATAACTCTGACTGGTTTGTCTGTCATATTTCCAGCCCCTTCTTTATCATTTCATTAAGCTCTTTTCTTGGAGTATAAACCCATATAATTCCCTTTGTTGAAATAAGAATCTTTCCACTTATTTGCAAGTAATCTAAAATCTTCAAGAGTGTAGAATGCATAACTTTTTTTGGTAATCTTCTTTTTAATTCTGATAATTTTATTGCTTCTCTTGATTTTCTTAAAACATTTTCGACCATCAAAACAGTGTTAAGTGTAGGTGAATGTTCTAATCTTTTAATTGTTTTTTGTCTCATCTTTATCCCTTCTATATTTATATTAAATTCAAGTATAAATATATACATTTTAGGTATATTTAAATGTTTTGGCTTCAGCCTTCATCTTAAACATTACCTCCAGAATTTTGTATAAGGGCGAAAGGAGAGAATCGAACTCTCTTCTTACGGAATTTGCAAGTTCGTTCGTCATTGGTCTTAAATTGCCTCACGAACTTACTCTCCACAACCGTATGTTCTGCCGTTAAACTACATCCGCCATTATAAGGAATGTTAAAAGGAAGATTTAACAATATAAAAACATTATTCTTTTTATAGAAAATACGATATAGAGAAAAAAGGGCGAGGATTTGAATATAAGCATAGCTATTTAATCTAGAATTCAGGCTAGTTATGAACTAACCTCCTTAGCTCTTTGCTTGTTTTCATATTATGCTTAAGATAATGGAGTTTAAAAACCTTACTTTAAATCAAAGTTATTAGCAAAACGCAAGGTTTCTGGATATAATCGTTGTAGGTTACTTCACATTCTTTCTTTGTTTTTAGGCCGGAAAAACATATATTATGAACTTTATAATAGTAACAAATAGTAAGATATATAAAGTTCTATTTTTTGTCTGTAGGTTATGGGACAGCCAAATATCAAACCTATTGGAAGGAGAGAAATAAAAAGCATTTTTGTCTCTAATGAATTTTTGGAAAGACTTAGTGAAGCTGCTGACATTACATGGGAAACTGATCATGAAATTGGATTTTGTGTGGTCAGAGATATTTATAAAAACAAAATTATTTACGGCAACGTAGTTGGGACCGATGTAAAGGATCCTCGGGCAAATGATCCAAGAGAAAGAATATTTGGACTTGACTATAATAGTATTAATCCACTGCTTGGGAGATATGATTTAAAGATATATAATAATGATGTTTACCCCGTGATCGATATTCATTTTCATCCATTCCCAAGTAATTTTGAGCCGTCTGAACAGGATATTAGATATTTTTTGTCTAAAAGGGAAGACTTATTTTACCAAGAAAATTATGGTAGTAGAATAGATTGCAAACCTATTTTTATTGTAGGTTCTCAGCCAAGCTCCGTTAGAACTATTGAGCTGTTGCTACTACAAGAAACCGGAAAAAAACCACTAGGAAAGACATTCGCTGAAATCTTAATTTCATCAGTAGAGATGGATCCACAATATTACTATGACGACCATTCGACTATAGCAAGACTTTATGACAAACAAGAGGGTATTCAAGTTGCTATGCTTTCTTTTGAAAGGAGTAATAGGTTATATAAATTGAAAAAAGGTGATTATCAAAAAATATCGAAATTTGCGTCAAATCCTAGCTTTTTGGGTTTCGCAAAATATCACGGTTAAATAAATAAAGCTACCTGACCGATCCAAAACTATCTCCCTGTTGACAATTGGACAAATGACAGACTAAATGAATACGAAGAACGAAAAATCAGTAAACTTTATAACCAATTCCATGCTCTTTAGCTTATGAAATATCTAGCATTAATAATTGCATTGTTTTGCATCTTTTTATTTATCTTACAAAATATTATTCCAGGCTTAACAGATGCTCTTGTCTTGAATAACAAAGCATTAAGTGAGCCATGGCGTTTCTTATCTGCTATTTTTATACACGGTTCTCTTGCTCATCTTGTTTCAAATTTATTTATGTTAATATTGTTTGGTTTAATTCTTGAAAGCATAATCAGAAGCAATAAATTTCTCTTGATTTTTTTGTTATCTGGAATAATTGCAAATCTTCTTGCCTTTAACTTCTACCCATCATCACTCGGAGCAAGTGGGGCTATTTTTGGCATAATTGGCTGCCTTGTTATTCTCCGCCCGTTAATGACTGTTTGGGCATTTTCATTGCCAATGCCTCTTTTTATTGCCGCATTACTTTGGGCTGTTGGTGACCTTCTCGGAGTGTTTTTTCCAGATAATATTGGCCATCTTGCCCATCTTTCTGGCTTATTTATTGGTCTGGTTTTTGGAATTTATTTTAGAGCTAGATATCCAAAAAAAAGGAAAAGAAAGTTGAAGATAAGAATTCCAGAATCTCGATTTAGAGCATGGGAAGATAAGTGGATGAGTAAATCTTAAGATAGGCGTTCTCTTAATTTTTTAGTTAGTGCATCTAAAAATGCTCTTTCTTCATCTTGTTCAAGTGGATTATGACAATGGATTACTAGTATCCCTTCTCTTACTGCAGTAACAAGTCTATTTTTAGGACGAGTTTCAATACTAAGCCCCGCAGCTTTTTCAATATCAATTTCTTTTGCTAAAAATTTTCCTAAACTTTCACAACTTCCTAAACATAAGCAGGGCTTGCTTGGAATAATAAGTCTATGGGGGGCAAAAGCTTTTTCACCCTTTTCTTTTTTTCTACAACAAAGAATTTTTAAACCCCTTTTTTCTTTAATTTATTGTGGGAGTATTAGTTAGGAAACAAAAAGGTGTATATATCTTCACGGGGATTGGTAAATTAGCAGTTGTTGGTTTGCTTCTTGCTTTTGCATCTGCCTGCATAAGTACAATCTGGGCAGTTTATATTGATAGTTTTGTTCATAATGCTTCAAAGGTAGGTTTTATAACTGGTTTTTTTACTCTTATTGCTTTTATTTCTTATTTCCTCTTTGTTCCATTGATAGAAAAAACTGATAAAGCTAAGTTGTATATGATTTCTATATTATTTATAGCGATTTTTTATATCTTGTTTGCCATAAATACCAGTTTTTTATTATTTATAATCTTTGGTATTTTAATTACTATTTTTATTTGTCTGAGAATATCAAGCTTTGGAATCTTAGTCCGTGACAATTCTCAAAATAAAGAGCTTTCAAAAAATGAAGGGATGGTCTACACTTTTTATAATATAGCATTTGTTGTTGGCCCACTTATTGCAGGATTCATTGCTTTCCAACATGGTTTTAATCTAGTTTTTATTTTAGCTGCTATTTTTGTTTTTCTTGCTCTATTGTTTTTTAAAAGAAGCAAAATAACTAGTAAAAAAGGTAAAAAGAAACTTGATAAAAATATAATTAAAAATTTTACTGACTTTTTTAAAAATAGAGAAAGAAGACTTGCTTATATTTTGGGTGGCGGCGTGAACTTGTGGTGGGTGCTTATTTATCTTTTTGTACCTTTATTTATAATCAGGAGTGGTTTGGGTAATGAATGGATTGGTTATTTTTTATTTGCAGTTGCTCTCCCTTTGATCTTATTTGAATATCATTTTGCAAAATTTACAGGAAAAGTTGGATTTAAAAAAATATTTAAAATTGGTTATATATTCCCTGCAATTCTTGCCTTTGTTTGCTTTTTTGTAAGTAATGTATATGTGATTCTTTTACTTCTTACCTTAGCAAGTATTGGTATGGCGATGCTTGAGCCAACAACAGAGGCGTATTTCTTTGATACTTTAAAAGGTAAAGAAGAATATAGATACTACAGTCCGTATAACACAGCAGTTAATTCAGCTCATCTTATTGGAAAATTTATTCCTGCCTTGTTTTTGCTCTTCTTACCATTTAGGTTTATTTTCTTAGTTTTTAGTTTGTTTATGTTTGTACTTTTCTTGCTTTCGCATAAAGTTAAAAACATAATTGAAAGAAAAAGGAAGAAGTGATATGGTAAGTTTAAGCTTCTGTTTTTTCTGCATACCTAATAGCTACTCCTATATTCTTTATGAACTTATATGCGCTTAATTAAAATAATTTTTTTTGAATATAATAAATTATCTTTTCTATGGCTTTAGACGGGATATTAATGAAGACA
>CAZOGQ010000060.1:0-4391 GCA_964579545.1 Candidatus Woesearchaeota archaeon
AGGTGATTAGAGAAGAGTTTTCCTCTCAACTTAACCTCCGGAAAATAAAATGGTGGAAGTTGTTGCAAGAATAAAAATAAGCGGTAAGAATTTTGAGACTATGGTTAATCTTGACAAAGCTTTAGAATTTAAAAATGGTAAAAGAAGTATTGATGATACTATGATTGTGGATAGGGTTTTTTATGACATCAAAAAAGGTTTACAAGTTTCAGATGAAGATTTAATGAAGGCATTTAAAACAACTGATATGGGGGAGATAATAACAAAGATAATTAAAAAAGGAGAAGTGCAGAAGCCAGTAGAGTATGTAAGAAAAAAGCAGGAAGATAAGGTAAAACAAGTTATAGATTTTTTGGCTAAAAATGCTGTTGATCCTAAAGGAGTTCCTTACAGCGCCGATAGGATTAAAACTGCAATGCAAGAAGCTGGTGTGAATGTAGGAGATAAACCAATTGAAGAGCAAATAAATCCAATTGTAAAAAAATTGCAGCCAATAATCCCGATAAAAATTGAAACTAAAAAAATAAAAATAAAGGTGCCTGCGATTCATACTGGTCAAGTTTATGGTCTGCTTAAAGAGTATAAAGAAAAAGAAGAATGGCTTGAGGACGGCAGCCTTCTTTGCGTGGTTAATATTCCTTTAGGTTTACAATTACAATTTTATGATAAACTAAATTCAATAACTCATGGGGGTGCAATAACTGAAGAGGTTAAAGAAAAATAAAATGATTGAAGGAAAAACTGAGGACAAAAAAAGTGAACAAAGTAAAGAAAGAAGATTATCTATTCCTGGAGAGATTATTGTTTCAGGAGAAAAGTATCTCCCAGGAGAAGGTACCAAAAGAAATGGACAAAACATTATATCAAACAGGTTCGGCCTAATTGAAGAGTCTGGGAGATTGGTCCGCATTATTCCATTGTCTGGAGCTTATTCTGCAAGAAGGGGAAATATTGTTATCGGGAGAGTAATGGACATGACTTTTAATGGCTGGATTGTAGATATCAATGCTCCATATCTTGCTTTTCTGCTAGTTTCAGAATGCCCGAGATTTTTTAATACGGGAGATCTTGGAGAATATCTTGATATTGGAGATATGTTTATTGCTAAAGTTCACTCTGTCAAGCGAAAAGGGATTGATTTGTCAGTAAAAGGAAGAGATTTAGGCAAAATTGATGCAGGAATTATAATACAGATTAATTCCAATAAGGTTCCAAGACTAATTGGAAAAGGGGGGAGCATGGTAAATTTAATAAAAAAAGAAACTGATTGTAAGATAACTATCGGCCAGAATGGAGTGGTATGGATTAAAGGAGACAATACAGAAAAAGAGCTTTTTGCAAGGGATACTATACTCTTCGTGACTGAGAAATCATTTTATGAAGGGCTGACAGAAAAAACAAAAAACTGGATTGAAAAAATGAAGAAAGGGGGAGAAGAAAAGGAGAAATAAAATGGCGTATACAAAAAGAATTGATGGACGTAAATTTGATGAAACTAGAGAGATAAAAGTAGAGGTGGATGTAGTACCAAACGCAGATGGTAGTGCTCTTTTTACCTTCGGGGATACAAAAGCTATTGCTGTTGTTTATGGGCCAAAGCCATTATATCCACAACATCTACAAAACCCTCAAAAAGGTATTTTAAGATGTTTTTATGATATGCTGAGTTTTTCTGTTACAGAGAGAAAGAGACCTGGTCCAAGCAGAAGAAGTTCTGAAATAAGTAAAGTAACAGAATGGGCTTTATCATCAGCAGTAGAACTTGAAAATTTCCCAGGTACAGTAGTTGAGGTACATATAATGATTCTTCAGGCAAATGCTTCAACAAGGTGCGCGGGCATAAACGCTGCTGCAGTTGCACTGGCACATGCAGGAGTTCCTATGAAAGAATTAATTAGTTCCGTATCTATTGGAAAGGTTGATAATCAAATCGTTGTTGATTTAACAAAAGAGGAAGAGGATTATAAAGAAGGGGAGGGTTCAACAGATATTCCAATAGCTATTTTGTCAAAATCTGGAAAAATTGTATTATTACAGTTAGATGGCAAAACATCTGGAGAAAAATTACAGGAAGCTATAAAGGCTGGAAAAGAAGCATGCAAGAAAGTATATGCTGAACAAAAGAAAGTCTTAATGAAAATAAAAGAAGAAAAATAAAATGGAAGTATCAAATATAACTAAAAATAGAATAATAAATTACTTATCTAAAGGTAAGAGATTTGATGGTAGAAGTAATTTTGATTTAAGAGAAATTAAAATTGAGAAAGACATATCAAAAAATGCAGAAGGAAGTGCAAGAGTTAAACTTGGAAATACAGAGGTTATAGCAGGAGTTAAACTTGATGTTATGGAGCCATATACAGATTCTGAAGATTCAGGGGTTCTTATAACAACTGCAGAATTACTTCCCTTATCTTCAGAAAGATTTGAAAGAGGACCACCAAGAATAGAAGCAATTGAACTTGCGAGGATAGTTGATAGGGGTATAAGGGAATCTGGTTATACTGATTTCAAGAAATTATGCATAAAAAAAGGAGAGAAAGTTTGGGGAGTTTTTCTAGATATATATTCAATTAATGATGCTGGTAATCTAATGGATGCTTCTTGTCTTGCAGCAATAACTGCACTGAAACTTGCAAAAATGCCTAAATATAACGAAAAAACAGACAAAGTTTCTTATGGTGAGCTTACAAACAAAAAACTGCCTTTGACAGAGTCTATGCCTTTAACTCTGACTTTCCATAAAATAGGTGACGAACTCTTATTAGACCCAACGATGAAAGAAGAAGCAGTGAGTGATGTTAGGCTGACTATTGCTATCTCTCCACTAAATAAGAGACCGACTATAAATGCGCTTCAAAAAGGCAAGGAAGGAACTTTAAGTGAGGAAGAGATATCCCAAATAATCAATAAGGCACTAGAAAAGTATAAAAGTTTATACAGCAAGATATTAAAAATGGTTTGTTAGAATGAAAGAAGGATTTACAAAATACGAGATAGCAAGAATTCTTGGAGCAAGATCTTTGCAGATAGCAATGGATGCTCCGATTTTAGTAAAAACATCTAAAGAGGAGCTTGAAAGATTCAACTACGATCCATTAAAAATAGCTGAGAAAGAGTTTAATTCTGGCGCACTGCCAATAACAATAAAAAGGCCGTTTCCAAAAAAATTAGAAGAAAAAATGCCTGAGAAAAAAGCAAGAAAAGAAGAAATAAATAAGGAGAAGGCAGATGCAAAAGCAGCAGCAGAAGAAAGAAAAGTAGAAACAGAAATTAAAAAAGAAGGCGAGATAATGGAGTTAGCAAAACCAGAAGATGAGAAAGAATAAACTCAAGAAAAAAAGAAGTTGCTGTTTGAGACATTAAATTTATTAACACATTTTTTCTTATAAATGTATGAAACCAACAATTCTGATTGTAGATGATGAAGAGGATATCTGTGAAGATCTTAGCGCAATTCTAGAGGGTGAAGGATATTTTACAATAGTTTATAGAGATGGTCAAGAAGTATACGAAAGTATTGAAGATGGGCTAAAATATGATTTGGTTATAATTGATTTAGCGTTGCCTAACAGAAGCGGAGATGAGGTTATCAGTATATTAAAAAGAAAGAACCCTAAAATACCAATTATAAGCTGGTCAGGTTATGATTACCATCCTGCTGGTTCAGATTGGCATTTTCAAAAGCCACCAGTAACAGAGACTTTAATAAGAACTGTAAATTCTTATTTCCTAAGTGAAGTACTAGTTAAGACAAAATAGAAACAGCAACCCATTAAATTTATTAACACATTTTTTCTTATAAATGTATGAGATTAAAAGAGGTAAAAGCGTATTCAATAGAAAACTCTGCAAGAGAAAAAACAGTTGAGATTGAAGTAAACAAAGATAAAACAAGCAAGACATCTGCGCCAGCAGGAAAAAGTACTGGCAAATATGAGACCAGACCATATAAAAATAATCCAGATTCTGATATAAATATTATCAATAAACTAAATAAAAATAAAAAATTTAATAATATTAATATCAGCAGCTTTAATGATTTAACAATAATAGAGCAATTAATAAGGGGTAAGATAGGTGCAAACTCTCTTTATGCTTTAGAAACTTCAATATTGAAAATACTAACAAAAGAGCAAGGCAAACAACTTTATCAATTATTTGGAAAAAAATTAACAAAAATGCCATACCTTGTTGGAAATGCAATTAATGGTGGCTTACATTCTTCTTTGAAAGTTCCTGATATGCAGGAATTTTTGTTTATTCCAGAAACAAACATTAAACAAAGCATTGAAGTAAATAAAAGAGCACTAGAAGAATGCAAGATTATACTAAAGAATTTAAAAAAACTAAAAGGAATAGGCAGAGAAAACACATGGCAAACAGACCTT
>CAZOGQ010000060.1:4401-5723 GCA_964579545.1 Candidatus Woesearchaeota archaeon
TGATGCAAGATATTAAAGAAAACATTGTTGATGAGACAGGTATAACATTACATATTGGTGTAGATATTGCTTCTTCAAGTTTTTATAATAACAAGACAAAAACATACGAATACAAAGGCCCAAAAAAAGAGATAACAAGAAAACAGCAAATAAGTTATGTAAACTATTTAATTAATAAATATAAATTGTATTATATTGAAGACCCACTAGAAGAAGATGATTTTAAAGGCTTTGCCAGAATTAAAAGAAACAAAAAATGCTTTGTTGTTGGAGATGATTTAACTGTTACAAATCCAGACAGGCTGAGAATGGCAATAAAAAACAAGAGTATAAATTCGTTGATAGTTAAGCCAAATCAAATTGGCTCACTGCTTAGAGTTAAAGAAGTTTGTGAAATTGCAAAAAAGAATAACATAAAGACAGTATTCTCGCATCGTTCTGGTGAAACTGCAGATACTGCCCTTGGAGATCTTGCAATCTTGTTCCAGGCAGATTTTGTAAAAAGCGGAATAGTTGGAAAAGAAAGAGGAGCTAAGCTTGAGAGGCTGAGGGAGATCGAAGAAAACATTTAAAATATATAATATAATTTAATAATAATAATAATAATTACATAATATAAATGCTTATAAATGTTTTTTATATAATAAATAAATGTCAGATTATGATGGTTAACTAAATCTGGTTTTGGATTAAGCTCTATAAGCAGTGAGAGCGGTTTATTAAGAGTTATTGTTTACTCAGGAGATACTCAAAAAATCAGAGAAAAAAACCCTGATTTCGAACAGGCATTAAGAAAAGCAGCAAAATCTTGGAATATGGGATTAGATGAAAAAATTACTTCTGAGTTTTTACAAGACTCACAGTGTCGTGACTGGCTTTTTTGCACTTTAGCTAAATTAGCAACTAGAGCAGTGAATGAGTAGTGAGTAAGCAAAGACTTTATCTCCTAAAACACAAATCTTTAAAAGTCTAATTTCTCTAAATTTTATATGGTAAAAGGAGCATATTATTATATCCGGGAAGCTTGGAAAAAGCCAGATATTAAAACTCTGCGTGAGAGAATGATTGAGTGGCGCAGGGGGAATACAATTATAAAAGTTGATAAACCACTTAGATTAGATAGAGCAAGAAGTCTTGGTTATAAAGCTAAAAAGGGCTTTGTTATTGTTCGCGTGAGAATAGGGCGGGGCGGAAGAAAAAAAACAAGACCACGCAAGGGAAGAAGAAGTAAAAGAATGACTGTACGCAAGGTTCTTAAAATGAATTATAAATGGATTGCTGAACAAAGAGCAGCGAGGAAATTCAGGAATCTTGAAGTTCTT
>CAZOGQ010000061.1:0-5722 GCA_964579545.1 Candidatus Woesearchaeota archaeon
TGGACTTACTTATTTATTTGCTAAATCAATAAACAAGGAAAATTGTGATTTAGCAAATCTGGCTGTGATTGGAATGGTTGGAGATATGCTTGATAGAAGTATAAGCAAGTTAAATAATACCATATTAAAAGATGCTCAGATAGTTATAAAAAAAAGTCTTTTACTTTATCCTTCAACTAGACCGATAAATAAAGTTCTTGAATTCAGTAATTTATTTATACCTGGAGTAACCGGTTCAGCTAGAGGGTCTATAACTTTACTGAGAGAAGCTGGAATAAAGAGAGTCAATGGGAGGTATAAAAGCTTAATTGAGATGGATAAAGAAGAAACATCTAGATTAGTTACTTCTATACTATTAAGGGGTTTGGATAAAAATAAAGAAAAAGATATAATCGGGAATATTTATCTCATAAAATTCTTTAATAAACTAGAAGATGCGAGGGAAATAAGTGCAATGATGAATGCTTGTAGTAGGCTTGACTATAGTGATATCGCTCTGTCTTTATGTATCGGGAATAAAAATTCAAGAAAAAAAGCAGAATCCATATACGCAAGGTATAAACAACAAATAGTTTCTGCATTAAATTTCGTTTCAACTATGAACAAGATTGAAGGTAAGGATTATATTATAATCAATGCTAAAAATAAAATTAAAGATACCATAATTGGTACTATTACTAGTATTCTTGCGTACTCTCCTTTATATGAAGAAGGTACTGTAATCATTGGTATGGCCTATTCAGATAAGAAAATAAAAGTGTCTGCGAGGGTTGCAGGAAGGAAGGGTAAAAATGTCTATGAAATACTAGATGTTGTTTCGCGGGCAGTTGAAGGAGAGAGTGGAGGACATCCACTTGCTGCAGGTTCTCTTATCAGCAGGGAAAAAGAAAAAGAGTTTATAGATTGTTTAAGGAAAAGACTTGATGTTGAAGTAGTGAAGATTTAGTGTATATATCAAACCACCCTATCTCTTTTCGAAAGACTTAAAAAACTACTATGGCTAATCTAGTAATGAAAGAAGAAACAAGATTTGTTAAAGTAAGATGCAATAAGTGCAAGAATGAGCAGATTATTTATGGAAAAGCAACAAATATTGTGAGATGTCTTTCTTGCAATACAGTTTTGACAGAGTCTGGCGGCGGAAAAGCTAAAATTAGGACGCTTATACTGGAGGTTCTAAGTTAAAGAAAAACTAATTAATGTCAAAATAAAATTAACTATCAACAACAAAAAATTATAAAGATTTTAATTATAGTAAAAGACATTAGTTTTTGCCCATTTTATGTCTTTTCTTGTCTAATAAAGGCGCTATTTTGGTGAATTACTTGCGTCCTTTACTATAATACAAAAAAACACCAATAATAAAGTAACATAAATAATTAATAAAAAGTATATAAGATGTCAACCACTAAATATCAGATAATTAAAAAACAATTAAAAAATTAAAATGGAACTCAAAGAAGATGATGTCGTATTATGTACAGTTATTAAAATAATTAAGACAACTGTTTTTGTAAAAATTGAAGGAAATGGAGAAGGAAGTATAATAACAAGCGAGATTGCTCCTGGAAGAATCCGTAATTTAAGAGATTATGTTGTACCGAACAAAAAAATTGTTTGTAAAATCTTGAGGATCGGAACAGATGGACTTATTGCCTTAACTTTAAGAAGAGTTTCTGATAAAGAAAAACAAGAAGTTTTGAAAAAATATGAAACAGAAAAGAGTACGGCACAGATATTAAAAAATCTTTTTAAAGAAAAATCTACTGAGATAATAAATAAAATTAAAGAAAATTCGACTCTTTACGATTTTCTTCAAGAAGCGAAAGACAAACCAGAGATTCTTAAAAAACTAGTCGGAAAAAAAGACTCAGACAAAATTTTCAAATTGTTGAGTGAAAAAAAAGCAAAAACAATCGAAGTAAAAGAATTTTTTTATTTAAAAAGTTATAAATCAGATGGAATTTATTGCATAAAAAAGGTTTTAGATATTAAGGATACAAACATAAGCTATGTTGCAGCAGGTAAATTTAGAATCAAGATAAAGGCAGATAATTTTAAACAAGCTAATTTACTAATCTCAGAAATAATTGAAAAAATAGAGCAAAGGGCAAGGCAGGAGGGTTGTGAGTTTGTTTATAAAAAATGAGTGAAACATATTTCTTTAATAAAATACTTAAATCTTAAATAATATCAATAATATAGACAGGGTTAAAATAATAAGAATATAAACACCAAGGATTATTATAATGGAGAAGATAGCCATAAAAACATTAACAATACACATAATAAAACGATAAAGGCGCCTTGTCAGATAAATATCATGAGAATATAACAAACAAAATCAAATAAATATTCAGAGAATATAAGAACTAAAATGAAACTGAAAAAATGTTCAAAATGTAAGGAGTATACTTTAAAAAAAGTTTGTGAGAGTTGTAGAGAGGAAACACGGGATGCTGGATATAAATTTGTGTTTAAACAAAGAAATCAGAAATACTAAAAAAGCTTAGTTTGCTCTTCTTGTAGCATAACCTGACCATAAACACCGTCGTAACCAGGTTTTATTTTTAAACTGCCTGTTCTATTTTTTACAATTAAATCAATAAGCTTTTCATTTATTTTTTCTCTCATAAACTGATCTTTTTCTACATTCAATAAAATATTTAACTCATTTTCAAATTTCTCAATTAAAAAATTGTAGATTTCCCAAGTTTTTTTACTTGATAAACTAAAGCCTATGGCAATAGCAATTAATTCATGTAGGGGAATTAATTTGTAAAAAGGCTTTGCGTTTTTTGGCTTTTCTGTTTGGTCAGCCAGTTCTTCTACTCTATATTCTACTCCGATTGTTATAGGCTTCTTGCATATAGGGCAAATTCCCCCCAGTTCTTTTGTTTTTTTAGGAGAGCAAGAAAAATTACAATTTCTATGTCCATCATAGTGGTATTTTCCATAAAAAGGGTCTGTTTCTATTGTTGTTTTTATTGTATTTTGCCTTATCGCTTTTATTATATTTTTATAATTAAGTTTGCCTATACTAAAGATTGTTGATTCTCTGCCAATTCTCCACGGCCAGAAACTATGTGAGTCAGAAAAAGAAACAATTGTTTTCTTGTTCAAGAAGGAGAATTTCCATAACATCTCAGGATCAGCTGATATCCCAGATTCAACTGCATGAATTTTATTTTCTTTATCTTGAAAAGCTTCCCTTAGCGAGTTAAAGCCGCTCTTGCTCCCAAATATTCCAAACCAAGGCGTCATGCAATGCGCTGGTATTATCTCAATATCTTCTGATATACTTGACATGGCATCAACAAGTTCAATAGATGAAAAACCAAATATTGGCCTGCCATCATAATCTAACCTTCCCTTACTAGCTAAGAAATCAGTTATCTGTTTTACAACCTCTTTATTAGGCGCAAGAATAACATGATGTATTCTTCTTCCTTTCCCATCTTGGCTGTACATCAAGGAAATTTCAGTTTGCCATAAAAAAGGAAAACCTGTTTTTGTATAGAGGATACCATCTTTTTCTTCTAACACATCTAATTCTTTGCTCCAAAAAGGATGTTGAAAGTCTCCTGTTCCAAGCAATCCAAGACCCTTTACCCTGGCATACTTTTCAAGATTTTCAAGATTAATATTTTTGCTAGTAGCTCGAGCAAATCTTGAATGTATGTGTAAGTCAGCGATAATTTCCATGCAGGTAAGAAGCAAGATAGTTTTTAAAATCTTTCGTGATTTAATGTTACTTTTTCTTAATAATCTGATTTCCTCCAAAATGCGAGATTATTACTAGACCAAGAGCAACAAAGAACATGCTTCTAGTTCTTTGTATTAAACTAAAAGAAAACCCCATTCCTGCATTTTTTTGAGTAAACAGAAATAAAGAAGATTGTCCTGCTTCAAGAAATCCAAGTGCAGCAGGAACTGGTATGCAGTTTGCTATTCCAATAACAGTCATAACAAGAATAATCATTTTCAGAGAGGCATTAAAACCAAGACCCAGCAATAAAAATTTTGTTTCTAATATCAAAAAAATACCAAATAACAGATAAAAGAAACAACTAAACAAAAACTCTTTTTTATGTTGAATAAAGAAATTATTTAACTTATCTTCAACATATACTAGACTTTTGTTAAATTTTCTCAGTTTTTTTATCTTATAGAGTTTAAATAAATTAAATAGATAACTAAAAGATCTTTTTTTCTTAATAACACTTCTATAAAATCCCACGAGTACAAGTATGCTTAAAGCAATTAAAAAACTTAGAGCTATTCTCGGTAATATGGGAAACTCTGGAATATAGAATATTAAGTAGAGACCGATGATTCCAATCATAATACTTCCAGTAAATTCAATCGCCTTATCAATAATTATTGTTGTTGCTGCTGTTTTTGTGTCAATTTTTGTTTCTTTGCTTAACATAAATGCTTTTAGGGGCTCGCCCCCTATTCTTGCAATTGGTGTTAGATAACTAATAGAAAAACAAGCAAATACCTGTTTCAGGAGTTTAAAAAACCCTACATCTTTGTCATAGACATTAACAAGAACTTTCCATCTTAGGGTTGCTAAGAAAAATCCACATACCCCTAATATAAAATATAACAACAAATAGAGGGGAATAATACTTTTTAATACGTCCATAATATTTTTTCCACCAACACTCTTCAAGACAAAAATAAATATTAATACCCCGATAATAACTGAAATTGCTAAATTCACCTGTTTTCTCATAAGTGATAAAAGGAAATATAGTTTATAAAATATATTATGTATTGCAACTAAACTTTAAAATATGTGAAATTATAGAAAAGAGTAATAACAGATTACTCTAAAATGACAAAGCACATACTTGGTGTTGACAAGGGCGGAAATTTGTGGAGAATGGGCAGGGTTGATCCTAATACAGGAGAAATTATTGGCCGAGTTGTTGTTTGTAATTTAAGCAAAATAACAAGTGATGAAGAGCAGAATAAGGTTGTTCTTGATGAAGTTCAAAGATTTTCTCAATTAGAACAGACATTAGGAATTGGAATATGTGCTGCAGGGATAATGATGAAGAAAATTTAATTCTTAGATATTCACCTAATTCAAATATAAGGGGGACCCAAACTTTTCCAAGACTGCTGAGCAAAGAAGGGTATGATGTTACTTTAACAAATGATATGAAAGCAGCAGTTCAGGATTTTGCGAGGTTTGGCGAGGGCAAGGGTCACAAAAGTATTTGTGTTATAACTTTTTCAGAAGGATGTAATTTTGCAGTTGTGAGGGATTTTGAAAATGTATCTAGTGCAGAATTTGGGCATCATCTCTAAAAGCAAGATGGAGATTTGTGGTGTGGTTGTGGTGAAAGAGGCCATATAGAATCATATGTAAGCTCAAAGGGAGCTGAAATAATGGCTAAACAGTTTTTTGATGTTACGCGTGAAAGGAATCACCCTATTTTAAAAGAAGCCATTAAGCGAATTGGCGCAAAAGCTGCTGTGTTGTATAACTCCCAATAAACAACACAGTTCTTACTAATTCTTTAATATCAAGTAACACCTTGAAGAAGATTGTAAGCCCAATATTTCACTTTTGCTTCGTGATACATGTTTCTTTTCTTTGTTGCAGAGACAGAATCTCCAAATATCCTTGTTACCGCAGAAAATATTCCTTCAGTAATAGGCCAACGCATGCCGTATTGTTTTTCTCTAGACCATTCTTTATATGGCA
>CAZOGQ010000062.1:0-5620 GCA_964579545.1 Candidatus Woesearchaeota archaeon
TGAATTTTGATAGCTCTCAAAAATTTTCAATTTTTGAAGTTGAAAACAGTATTTAATATAAACCACATAATAAATTATATGGTTTTCAATTTCTGACATAAATAAGAAACTTTTAAATACATAACAAGACTTTTTCTTACATGCAAGAAAAAGAGAATATCATAAGGATATTGCAAGATTCAAAAGGAGCTGTAAGAGAAAAAAACACGGCAAGATTAAAACAATTGAGTAACAGAACAATTCATACAGCTTCTATTTATCAAGATTCAGATAATGTTACAATTGCAGTTATAATTTATTCTTTAAGCAAGTTAATAGAAAGAGAAAAGCACTACAGCCAATATAAAAACTGGCCTAATTTCTTTAAAACTTATGTTTTATGTATAAATCAAGCTATACGATATTTAAAAAAAGATAATATTGAGGATTTCAGACAGCAGATTAGTAAAATAAGGCAAGCAATAAATCAGCTTTCTGGGCATCTTAAAAAATATATTAAAGATGTTTTCAGAAAGGCAAGCATAAACAAGGCCAGCAGAATCTATGAACATGGAATAAGCATGGGAACAACTGCCAGACTTCTTGGCATAAGTATATGGGAACTTGCAGAATATGCTGGCCAGACAAGTATAAGTGATGCAAATTTGGGTGTTACAATGCCAATTAAAGAGAGAATTAAACTTATTGAAGATTTTTTTAGAAAATGAAAAAAGCATTAATTTTTGACTCAAGCACACTTATTAACTTAAGCATGAATGGTCTGCTTGTTATCCTGTCTGATATCAAGAAAGATTTTGGTGGCGAATTCTTCATGACATCTGCTGTAAGATATGAAACAATTGACCACCCCTTGAAAATAAAAAAATTTGAGCTTGGCGCACTAAAAATTAATAATCTGTTAAACAAAAAGATAATAGAAATTCCTCGTGAATTTGAAAAAGAAATTAATAAAAAAACACAGAATATTAAGAATTTGATAAATTCAAGTTTTTTTGCTCGTGGCAGGCATTTACATCTTGTAGATGATGGCGAAGTATCTTGTCTTGCCCTCAGCAAAATCTTACAAGAAAAAAATAATGAAACCCTTGTGGTAGTAGATGAAAGAACAACAAGAATGTTATGTGAGAATGAAGAAAATCTGAGAAAATTGCTTGAGAAAAAACTGCATACAAGAGTTGAAAGTAAAGGCGAGCTTAGTTTTTTTAAAAACTTCAGGATAATAAGATCAGCAGAATTAGTTTATTGGGCCTACAAAAAAAATCTAATCAAAATTGGAAACGGCCAACTTCTTGATGCTCTCCTTTATGCAACAAAATATAAGGGCTGTGCTATCTCAAGAGAAGAGATTGAAGAGTTGAAGAGGATGTGATTAAGCAGCCCGCTTTGCAAGTTTTTCTAATGCTGATGTTCCTTTTTCAATTCTGTCTGTTATCTCAGAGATGTACTTATAAAGCTCAGAACCTTCAGTCGCTTTTTGTTGATAGTGTTTTAATGCTTTAAGCAATCCATTATAGTCAAAGCCAATATTATTGCCTTGCTTATCTGTTTCATTAGCTATGTCGTAATACATTTTTGCTGTCTTAAGAACTCCGTCATTTAAAGCAGAATCTTCTTTTATGTCAGCATACAAACCAAATAAATCAAGTGCTCTCCAAGCTTCATGCATAACAAAAGCAAGTCCGTCTGCTTTATTTCTCCTCATTACAGATTCAAAAAACGATTCTTTCATTTCATCTAGTAACAACAATTATTTATAAATATTTTTATTGTAGAATATAGTCATTGTATTTTTCTATTATCCTAGTTTCACAGCAGTCCCATAAGCAAGTATTTCTGAAGCTCCTGTCATTGCCATGCTTGTCATAAATCTAATATTTATGATAGCATCTGCTTCAAGTTCTATGGCTTGATTTATCATTCTGTTTAATGCTTCTTCTCTTGCCTGCGTCATCATGTCTGTATAAGCTGTTATCTCCCCGCCAACAATATTTTTAAAACCAGCAACAATATCTCTTCCAATATGCTTTGCTCTGACAGTATTTCCTTTTACAACCCCCAGTATTTTTGTAACTTTCTTGCCTGGAATAAAGTCTGTTGTTGTTAAAATTGGTTTTTCCATTTTAAACATGAGTTTAATAGACTTTTAAAGGTTACTGATAATTATTGATTTCTTATTAAGCAATTAATTATAGTAAATGACGCAAGTAATTTACCAAAATAGCGCCTTTACTAGATAGGAAAAGACATAAAATGGGTAAAAATTAATGTCTTTTCCTATAAATTATTAATAAAATACATTTATTACGGGCTCAATAAATTAAATATATTGAAATTATCTTATTATATCCTAGATATGCTTATATCAATAATAGCACAAAAATGTTAATTTTACAGATTTATTTTATAATTTATTTAGACTATTATTATTTCTTTTTCTTAACCCTCTTAACCCCTTCAATTTTATCCTCTCTTTTATTGAAAATTATCAAAAGCCAGCCAATAATAAAAAGTGGAATTGCATAAATTAAAAGCCATAATACAATAAATGGCAAAATTATGCTTATTATAATAAATATAATTCCTGTGATAAGTGCACTTTTTGACATGTCAAAAACAAGATAAAGCAGTTTATAAAATTGATGATTGTGCTAAACAAACTTGTGAAGTTAACAATTTTATAATTTGTTGTAGATTTTTTATATAGATTAATCTTAAATTTATTACATAACATTTTTTAACTCCTCTTCCTATCTTAAATAATGAAATCAAAAGATATAAAAAAAATTTACTCTGATTTGGCTAAAAAATATGATGTTGTTGCTATAGAAAGAGGATATAATGCATATGAGGTAATGAATGATTGGGCTTTGAAAACATTGAAAAATAAAAAAGCGAATATTTTAGACTTAGGTTGTGGGACAGGTTTGAGCTCTGTAAAATTTATTAAAAAAGGCCATAAGGTAGTGGGAATTGATTTTTCAAAAGAAATGCTTGCGATTGCTCAAAAATACTCTTTTGAAAAATTAATCTGTCAAGATCTAGAAAAACCTTTGAAAGTAGAAAATAACCAGTTTGATTTGGTAATGCTTATTGGTGTTACTGGTTTTATTAAAAAACCATTAAGTTTACTTAAACAAATTAAAAATAAATTGAAAGGAGGAGGATTTTGCCTGGTAACTTTTCCCAAAAAGCTATCTCCAAAATCTCATCTCACAATTAAGAGTTATACTAAAGAAGAAGCTGAGACTATTCTGGCAAATTCTGGTCTTAAATTAATTGGGTCAAAATCTTTTTTTGGATATTGGAAGAAAATAGAAAATAGAAAAGAATCTATTAATTATTATGGATACATATTAAAGAAATAGGTTCTGTATCACATACCTAATTTAATCTAAAAATTTTACAAAACCCCCTCAATTTAGTATAAGAATTTTCCATTATCTTTATAATTTAAACATCTTAAATATTTTTGTTGAAGTTAATAAATTCATGTTATAAATAACTATGGAATCAGCGAGCAGGAAGAGCTGATGGAATAGACAATCTCATACAGTGAGCGAGCCGAAAGCGAAGCGAGCTTATCAATTCAGAAGGCAGCAAGCAAACTATTTAAAGCATATTTTTGTATAGATTCCGTTGGGGTAGTAGTTTCAATGGCCAAAACAGACGGCTCCAGTATTTTGTAATAGAGAGACCGTCAGTTGGGGGTTCGATTCCCTCCTACCCCATTTCTTCTTAAAAATTTATATATGCTACATCATAACAATGTGTCAAAAACCAACATTCAAAGACTGGTGGCATGTAAACGCCACTCTCCGAGTGGTTTTTGATTACTCAGGCTGTCCCATAATTAGTAAAGTTTAAATAGTTGTTTCTCGTCGATAATATAATTAAATATCGTCGATAAATATCGGCAAAAGAGGTAAAAATGGTATATGAATTCTTACAAAGGTCAAAATTGGTTGATTCCTCAATCAATTTGTGATATGATACCCAAAAACCATATCTGTTTTTTTGTTGAAGAGTTTGTTGATTCTTTGGATTTTTCAGGGTTTGATATGATCTATGAAGGAGCAGGACATCCTGCATAACACCCGAGAATAATAATGAAAATTATTATTCAAGGAATGTTATGGAAAGAGAGAAGTTCAAGAAAGCTAGCATCTGCATGCAGAGAGAATTTTGTTTTCATGTATTTAGCTGAGAAAGTTCAGCCAAACTTCAGGACAATAGAGAGGTTCAGAAAAGGAAATGCAGAGTTTATTAAAGAGTCGTTTAAAGAAACAGTTAAGCTCGCTTCTAAAAATGACTTAGTTGACTTAAGTTTGTTGTGCATTGATGGAAGCATAATAAAAGCAAACACAAGCACAAAGAAGTGCATAAAGAAAAATCAATTAGAGGTGGTAGATTCAATCGTTGATAAAATGATTGAAGAGGATATAAAACAAGATGAGATAGAGGAAAGAATATATCAGAGCGAAGAAAACATGACTGAAATGGATAAAATGAGCTTTAAGAAGATAGTAAATGAATACAGGAGTGCAAAAGATAAAGAAAGAATAAAAGAGAAAATAGAAAGAGCAGAAGAAAAGGTTCAGAAGGATGAAAAGAGGGCATTACAAAATGATTATGAAATGGTAGTGAATGGAAAAGCTGAAAAGTAAATAATTTAAATAATTTCAAATATTTTTAAATCAATATATTTATAAATTACTTCTTCCTTGTTAAAACATGGCTAAAAAGAGTGCAACTACAAAAGCAAAGAATATGAAAACTCCAAAGAATGTTAAGAGTATAAAAAGCGTGAAAACTAAAACAATTGAGCCAAATATAACTAAAACTGTAACAAAAATTAAACCTCTTAAAACTAAGCTATCTGAAATTAAACCAGGTATAAAACCATCTGAAAAATTTGTTACAAAAAAATCAACAAATGCTGTAAAAACTGCTGTCAAAACAAGTATTAAAGATAAAAAAATTAAGATAGAAGAGGCATTAATAGAGAATTTTGTGAGTATGCAAAAAGTTTTGACAAATCTCTCGGTGAAGTTTGATAATCTAGCTAACCAAATATCTAAACTCTTAGAATTACTTGAGATATCAGCAAAGTCATTTGTTGAAAAACAAAAAAACATGGATTCAGAAGATAAAGAGTTTGTTAATAAACTTAACATTCTTTTAGATCAAAATAAAACAATTGCAAGAGGTTTGACATTATTAGAACAGAAAATGCGGGGGGGATATGGCAATACGGGGGTCCAAGCCACAACGTATTCACCAGTGCCTTCACTACACACACAAAGACCACAACTAAACCCTTCTATAAAGCCAGTTTCAATGAACAGGTTTAGTACATCTCCTGAACCAAAAACCACAGAAGAAAGTGATGAGGAAAACAAAAAAATAAAGCCAAAACCTCTTCCTAGAATTTAAATGCAACTCCAAGATAAAGAATCTTTACATTTAGGATTCTTAAGATTATTTGCAAGAGAACTAGTATTGAATTCTGCAAGAGAAAAAATTGAAGAAGCAGAAGAGGATTATTATGAAGAACTTAAAGGTACAATAAATAAAGAAAAAATATTTCTTGAGAAAATAAAAAATATGGAAAGAAAAATTC
>CAZOGQ010000063.1:0-5614 GCA_964579545.1 Candidatus Woesearchaeota archaeon
TTAATAGTGTTTTTGGTAGTACATTTAATGCTAATAATATGAATGAAGATACAATGGGGCAATTAAAATCAAAATTAGCAGAATATAGTCCTCCTGCAATCTATGGTGGAACAGGTTTTAAAGATGACGGGGGATGTGGAATTGCACCACCATTTACATCAGAACAAGCTGATGAGTGTTTAGAAAATACTAAAGGGTTTAGATTTATGGGTCAAAGGTTTATTCCAGATTCTTATATGTTCCAGAATTTAGTTTTTGCCTATGTTAATAAGCATCTTAGTTTAACTCCAGATACTTGGGATAAAGAAAAACCATTTACAGCAGGTTTAGTAAATACTCCACAAGGGGCAATAGTTGCAAGAGTATTTCCAAGAGGATTAGATGCAATGGCATTATTGGGTTCAAATAGAGCAAAAGAGTTAATAACAGAATTAGGGGATGACCAATATGAGAATTATGATGAGAAATTTACTGAATTAGAGAAGGAGTTTAATGAATTCGGTGTTGAAGAATGGAACAAAAATCTTTATTGGGCATGGCTTTATTCTCTAAAACCCTTATTAAAAGATTTTGGAGAAGGTTATCCAACATTCATGCAGACTGAAGCATGGCAAGATAAAGAATTAACAACAGCATTAGCTTCTTGGTCAGAATTAAGACATGATACAATTCTATATGCTAAACAAAGCTATACAATGGCAGGCACTACCTCAATACCAGTAGAACCAGAAGTTGTAGGTTATGTTGAACCAGTTCCAGAATTCTACAATAGGTTATTAGCATTAACAAAAATGACTACTAAAGGACTAGATGAGATGGAGGTATTGGATGAAACTTCAAAAGCAAGATTAGAAAAACTTGAAGAAATTTTAGAAAGATTAGTTCAAATATCAAAAGATGAACTAGAAAACAAAGAATTAACTCAAGATGATTATGATTTTATTAAGAACTTCGGGGCACAATTAAAAGGAGTCATTGCAGATGTTGATGATAAAGCACGAAAAACAACAATAATTGCAGATGTGCATACTGATGGAAACAGTGGCAAGGTATTAGAAGAAGGAGTTGGCTATGTTGATTTAATTGTTGTAGCTTATAAAGTTCCAGATGGAAGAGTTTTAATTGGTGCAGGACCTGTAATGACTTATTATGAGTTTAAACATCCAATGAGTGATAGATTAACTGATGAAAAATGGAGAGAGGATGTATTAAAGAATAATCCCCAGAAAAACCAGAATGGAATTCTAATTTCGCAGTTAACTAATAGTATAATTTAATAATTACAAGACATTATTTTTAATACACTAAAGTTAAACCTTAGCTTAAAAGTCCGGCGGGGGCATTTATGCTTAAAATGTGTGTTATGCCCTTGATGGGCATTGCCTATTCTCACACCCACCCCAGCCAAGAGTATTGACATGGAGAACATTCAATTTCTATGGATTAACAAATGGACCTTCAACACAGGTTCTTCTTCCTTTCCCATCTGAACAACTTCCACAAACACCAACACCACATCTTGTCATATAATCTACAGAAGAATAAACTCTTTCAGAACTAGAAAGTTCTAATTCTAAAGGTAAAATAGCATCAACCATTGCTTTTGGTCCACAATTAAAAAAATAACTTCCACCCCTTAAACCTAAATCTCTCATCAGATCAGTAACAAGCCCCTTTCTTCCTAGACTTCCATCTTCTGTTGCTATTTCGACTTTTCCACATCTCCCAAATTCTTTTATGTAAGGAAGATGAGATTTATCTTTTGCTGCTAGTAAGGTTAATACATTTGATGTTTTAGAAAATCTTTTTGCAAAAAGATACAATCCAACAATTCCACACCCTCCCCCAACTAAAGCAATATCTGAATTTTTAGGAATATCTACTCCTTGTCCATAAGGACCTCTTACATAAAAAGAATCTCCTCTTTGTAATGAATTAAATTTTTTTGTGAATTCCCCCTTCTCTAAAACCCCAAATGTTAAAGGATCGTCATCCATTACTGAAAAAGGTTTCTCCCCAACTCCTGGAAGCCAAGCAAAAACAAATTGTCCAGGATTTGCTTGCATAGATTTATTAGTTCTAAAAATTCTAAAATCACGACTTGTGTCTATTCTATCTTCAACTCTAACTTTTTGGTAACTCATATCCACTCTTTTTAAAAAAGCTGAAGCCTTATTTGTTTGTCCATTACTTCTTATGTCCTCTACAATTGCAACAAAATAATCTTTAAGTTTTTGATCATCCATCCCAGCTAAAGCACTACCAATACCAAATATAGTGGCCCCTACATCAGCATAATCCTCAACATCTTTCACAGTTGAAATTCCGCCCATTCCAATAATAGGAATCTCTTTCCCAACAGCCCGCCTGATATCCCTAACACATTTTAATCCTATTGGAGTGATCCCTGTTCCTGAAAGCCCCCCAACCTTATTTGTTAAAACAGGATTTCCTCTAACTGAATAATATCCAGGACCAACAGTATTTATTGCAACAATTCCAAATGCTCCAGCATCAACTGCTGATTTAGCTATTTCTCCGATATTTCCTGCATTTGGAGTCAGCTTTGCAAAAACAGGTTTTTTTGTTCTTCTAACAACTTCATTAGTTATTTCACTAACTATCTTAGGATCTTGTCCTAATTGCATACCATATCCTTTTGCATGTGGACATGAGAGATTTAATTCAAAACCATCTACATGGTTTTCTAAAGTTCTAGCAACATAAACAAATTCTTCTGTATTTTTTCCAAATATAGAAGCAAGCAAAAATTTTTCATTTGGAAAATTGGCTTCAGATAACTCTCTTGCAAATTCTTCTGCTCCAGGATTTGTTAAACCAACAGCATTCACAAAACAACCAGGAGAATACTGTGCTAATATTGGTTCTCTATTTCCTGCTCTTGGTTCAGGTCCAATACTCTTAGTTGTTAAAACTCCTAATTCAGGAATCTCTTTTGCTAATTTCTCTAAGCAAGGAACTTGTGTTGTAATAATCCCTGAAGGGATTGTAAATGGCATAACTTCCTTATCTCCTAATTTAACTTTTCTAAGCTGCATCTTCTCTCACTCCCTGATAAACATCTACTTCATATTCTCCATGTAAATTTAAATCTGGAGATTTATTTAATTCAGGAAGATTTAATCCAAAGATTCCATTAATGTTATTATGTGCTAAATCTCTTATTTGTGAATCTTGAAAACCTGCCTTTTCTTTTAAAAATCTCAAAAAATGAGGATAATAGGGTAGTCCTGGAAATCCAGACATATATTTTCCCGTTTTTTCCTCTAATGTGTGTGGTGCATGATCTGTTTCTATAAAATCAATCCGTCCTTCTTTAAGCAAAGCCAATATTGCTATAGAAGCACTTAATTGTCTTAATGGTGGATTAACTTTATATAATAATCCTTTTTCAGGATTCCCCATTAAATCTCTATTCAATCTACTATGGTGGGGTGTAGCTCCGCAACTAATTCGTATCTTTTTTTCTTTTCTAGTTTTATCAACTAATTTTATTGATTCTGGAAGTGATGTGTGTAAAATATGTAAATTTCCTGGAAAATCCACTTTTGTTGCAAAGCAGATTTGATCTCTAACAGATTCATACTCTGCTTCTGGAGGTCTTGCATCACAATGGGTTTCAGGGTGAGAAGGATTCCAAAGATCCTTTCTTAATAATGCTTCCTTTTCACAATGAACTGCTAAAACTCCTTCATATTCCTCATCTGCTAAAGTTTGATAAACTTTTCTTTGTTCATCTTCTTCGATAATACCTAAACTACCAACAGAATGTCCTGCAAACATCTTTAGTCCAACAACTCCAACAGAGTCTCCTTGTTTTGGAAAAAAATCTTTATGAGCTCTAACAACCTCTCTAATTTGTTCTGGATCAGAAGTTAAACCAACATATAAACCATAAAAAACAGAACTTCCAACTTTTTGAGCATCTCTTAATCTTTTCTCAATAAGTTTCCTCGAATTTATTGGAGGATTTGTATTTGGCATATCAAAAATTCCACTTAAACCAATTCTTTCTGCAACACTTAATGCATGTTCTATTGTTTCTTTATGACTTTGATTCCAATCTCGACAATGCACATGTGGATCTATCATGGATACTCCAATAAACAATGATTTTTAAAATTACCTGCAAATTTTTTGTTACTCGAATTAGATAAATTTTACGGCAGTTGGTTTATAAACCTATTTTTGATTATTATAAGATGGATTATGGAACAGAAATTGCAAAAGCAGGTTTAGAAATAAAAGCTATAAAATTAAGACCTGGAGATCCTTTTACTTGGGCTTCTGGATTTAGAATGCCAATTTATAATGATAATAGAATGTTTCTTTTTCATCCACAATACAGAGCACAATTAGCAGAAGGTTTTGGAAACCTTTTACAATCAGAAGGAATTCTTTATGATGTAATTGCAGGAACATCTACTGCTGGAATCTCCCCAGCAACAACATTAGCTGATTATTTAAGAAAACCAATAATATATGTAAGAGGCAAACCAAAAGATCATGGATTAAAAAATCAAATAGAGGGAATTGATGCAGAATCAGATTTACAAAGAAGAAAGGTTGTTTTAGTAGAAGATTTAATTTCTACAGGTGGAAGTTCTACAAGAGCTGTCCAAGCTATTAGAGATGCTAATGGAGAATGTAATTATTGTGTCTCAATATTTAATTATGGATTAGATAAAGCAGAGAGAATTTTTAGAGGAGAAGAAGATTATGATAAAGAGGGGCATAGATTAGAATTCCCTTGCGAAGTAAGATCTCTTCTAACTTACGATACATTATTAGAGGTTGCTAAAGAGACAGGATATATTAATGAACAACAAGCAGCAATGTTGGCTGAGTGGAGAGTAGATCCTTTTGGATGGGGAGAAAAACACGGCTTTCCAAAAGTAGAAAGATAAAATGGAATTAACAGAAAAAGAACAACAAGCAAGAAAAATGGTATGTTTGCCATTAGATGGACTTGCTACTATGAATGATGTAAAAGCAAGAGTAGAAGAATTAAGTCCTGTTGTTGGATTATTTAAAATTGGTAAAGAAACTTATACTAGGTTTGGACCTGAAGCTGTAAGAACTGTTCAAGGCTATGGAGCAAATGTTTTTCTTGATTTAAAATACCATGACATTCCAAACACTGTTAGAGGAGCGGCTAATGGAGCAAGCCAATTAGGTGTTTATATGTTTAATGTTCATGCTTCTGGAGGATTAGAAATGATGCAGGCTGCAATAGAAGGAGCAAGAGCAGGTGCAAAATATCTAGAAGACATTCCAAAAATAACTGCTGTTACTGTGCTAACAAGTTTAGACCAAGATATTCTCAATAATCAACTAAGAGTTCCTGGAACAGTTGAAGACCAAGTTTTGAATTTAGCACAATTAGCTAATCAAGCTGGACTAGATGGAATTGTTTGTTCTGCAGCAGATCTTTATGCAGTTAGAGATAAACTGCCAGATGATTTTATGTATGTTACTCCAGGAATTAAAGGACCAAGAACTCCTGCTGGAGCAGATCAAAAAAGAGTCTTCACACCAGGAAATGCTGTTGAAGTTGGTTCGAGTATTTTAGTCATAGGAAGAGCTATAACAG
>CAZOGQ010000064.1:0-5613 GCA_964579545.1 Candidatus Woesearchaeota archaeon
GTAGGTGATATAATGACGCGGAATTTTGTGTCAGTAAATCCAGATACTAGTTTAATTGATTGTGCCAAAGAAATGATCAAGAAAAAAGTTGGCAGCCTTATTCTTATTAAAGATAAGAAACTAAAAGGCATATTAATAGAAAAAGATATTATCTGGGCTTTAACAAAAAAAGGAAAAAAAGATTTGTCGCAGATAAAAGCAAAAGATATTGTACCTAGAAAAACTATTAGGATAAGACCTTCTGCTGATTTGTATGAAGCTCTTAGGAGGATGAAGAAAGAAAGATATAGGTGGTTACCAGTTGTTGTTAAAAAAAATGTTATTGGTCTTCTTACTTTGAAAGATATTATGCGTCTTGAGCCAACTCTTTTAGAGAATGCAAGGGAGATAATTAGGGTAAAAGAAGAAAGCCAAAAAATAAAAAGAAGGGAAGCTCTTGTCAGAGGAGAAAGCTGGCCGAGATGGCATAAAGAAGGAATGTGTGAAGAATGTGGAAATTTTGATGTTCTTTATAAGGTAGATAATAGAATGTTGTGTCAGGCATGTAGAGATGCAATGTAAAGAAAGGACAAACAAAAAAGTTCATTTTTGTAATAGTCATTATTCTTATCTTTTCAATAATCTTAATTGTGGGATATAGTAAACAAATTGATTTTTTTCTTCTCAGAAGAAATTTTGATAATTATATTGAAAGAAGCACTCTTCCAGCAAAAATCCAAATGAATTGTGTTATGGTTTATATGTAAACAACGTTCAGAATTAACTCCAAAATGGGCGGTAGGTAAATTAATTAATATCACTGAATCTGGACAATTTATATATCTAACTTTTGGGGGTTAGTAAAACTGAGACTATCCTAATTCCATTAACTGATTCTGAAATTGTCCAATGAACAATATTTGCAGGTTTTTCTCTATAACAGTTGATAGTTATTCTCCTTCACGTATTAAGCCCACATTTATAAAACCTAAGGAAATAGATTATGAATAAATGGCATGAAAGCCCAAAACAAAAATATTTAAAAACTACTTTTGCTTGGTTGTTAAAAGAGAAAAAAGGGGTCAATAAACAAGCAAGGAAGAATGTCAGAAAAAGACAAAATTTTTTCAGGAAAAATTCAACATAGAGGAATTTTTGATTTTAAAGAGTTTTATAACTTCTGCTATAAGTGGTTTACAGACGAAGATTATTCTTTAACTGAAAAAGCATATAAAGAGAAAGTAACTCCTAAAGGGAAAGAAATAGAGATTGAATGGCAGGCTATAAGGAAAATATCTGATTATTTTAGATTTGTTGTAAAAAGTAAATGGCGAATTCTTGGAATGACAGATGTTGAAGTCCAGGAAAATGGCAAAAAGATACATATGAATAAAGGGCAAGTTGGAATAAATGTTTCAGCTGTTCTTGAAAAAGACTACGAAAATAGATGGGAAGGGACAGCATTTATGAAATTTTTAAGAGGAGTTTATGATCGGTATATAATACTTGGAAGAATTGACGCATATGAAGATAAATTATTTTCAGAAGTAGATGAATTTCTCGGTCAAGCTAAATCTTTTTTAGCTCTTGAAGGAAGACATTAGTCAGTGTATCCAAACAACTAAAAATATTCCTGAAATAAAAAATAAACAATACAGAATAATAATCATTAAAAGATACTCTCCTTACTGTCTACTTAATTAGACCAACAAATGAATATCAGTTTTTAATAAAACAAGATGTCAAAAACCACTAGTCATAGACTGGTGGCATGTAAATGCCACTCTCCGAGTGGTTTTAAAGAATGAGTGGAATTCTGAAGTTTAAAAATTTTTATATTGGTTTGTATGCAAAACTTTAAATATCTTTTATTATTTTGTTTGTTATGATAAAAAAGAGTTATGTTTTTTATGTTTCAGTTATTTTATTTAGTTTAGTAATCTTGGATTTTGCTTCTGCAGCTGTAAGTATTGAAAAACAAGCTGTGGCAGACACAGTAATCACAGAACTTGATGAACCTGCAATATTTGAATTCCATATTAAAAATACTGGTTCTACAGATAATTTTGAAATTTATAGTTTAGCGGACGTTGATATTACTCCTGTTGGCACATTTAGAATCAAAAGTGAAGAGACAAAAAAAATAGTAGTCAAAATCTATCCGTCTGATAAAGTGAAACAAAAATTAGACCAATATACTTTTTTTTATAAACTCAGAGGGCAAAATTCTGGAACCCAAGAAAATAGACTGACAATAAAAATATATCCTTTAAAAGATGCCCTAGAAGTGAGCATAGAAAATGTTAATCCAGATTCTTTATCCACCACGGCTAGAGTAAAAAACAAGCTGAATTTTGATTTTAAAAAAATAAATGCTGTTTTTACTTCTGCATTGTTTAGCCACAAGGAAGTTTTTTCTCTTGGTCCTGAAAAAGAAAGAGAATTTGAAATAGCAATTGATAAAAATAAGACAAATAGCTTAATTGCAGGTTCTTATTCTTTCAACACAAATGTAAATGTAGATATTGCTAGTACAAATTTAAAAGGCCAATTAGAATTTACTGAGAAAAGTTTAGTTTCAACAACCAAAAAAAGCTCTGGCCTTATTATTTATACGAAAACAATTGAAAAAACAAATGATGGAAATATTCCTGCAATTGCTCGAACAAGTGTTAAAAAAGATGCAATTTCCAGGCTTTTTACAAGTTTTGATCCAGAGCCGGGCAATGTAGACAGAATCGGATTTGTTGTTGTTTATAACTGGCAAAAAGAAGTCCTTCCAGGAGAGTCCTTAAAAGTAAGAGTAAGAACTAATTGGATATTTCCATTGATTCTAATAGCACTTGTTGTGATTGTAGTGTTGCTTGTCAGTTTTTATTTGAAATCTAATTTAATAGTAAAGAAAAAAGTAAAGTTTGTTGAAACAAAAGCTGGCGTTCTTGCATTGAAAGTAATTCTCTTTGTTTCTGCTAAAAAATTTGTTGAAAAAATAAGTCTTATTGACAAAGTTCCTGCATTAATGAAAATATATGAAAGATATGGGGAGAAACCAGACAGGGTAGATGACAAGAATAATAGAGTTGAATGGAATATTGAAAATCTAGATAATGGCGAGACAAGAGTTTTTTCATATGTTGTATACAGCAAGATTGGTATTGTAGGAAGACTTGAACTGCCACCAGCAACAGCAGTTTATGAGAAAAATAATAAAATTTGCGAGTCTAAGTCAAACAAAGCATTTTTTATTGCAGAGCCAAGAAAAATCGAAGAAGAGTGATTCTAAAAACACCTTGTTTCTGAAAGAAGATATTCTGAAGATAAGAAATTACCAATTGTTCTAATTTATGTTTATGACATATGCGAGCATGTTAAACACTTAGAAAAAAATGATGCTTTAATAAGAATTGTCAGATTAATCGATCTTTATAAGAAAGATATCTGCGATCTGGAAAAGTTGTTAATGATTTATGGACAAAAAGTTAGGAGAAATCCTATGGGAACAGTAAGTGCAAAAGAAATAGCAAGAGGATTTGAAATCTAAAAATTCCTGTTTGTTACCACACCTTGAAAGGTGTGGTTTGTTTGGAATTTTAGGATGCATGAAAATTCCTTCTAGAATAAAGGAATTTTCTGCACAGAAAATTGTAAATTTAATGACAATTTTCTTGTGCTCAGAAATGCTTCATCCACATCCTAAAGGATGTGGTTTTCGCATATGCATTTCTGACATAAGAATTGTTGGTGATCGCGGTCCAAAACATACGGCACTGCCTCCTATAAGAGACCATGTTAAAAGAAAAATGCCAAGAAGAAGCACTTTTCTATATAAATAAGACAGAATACGATAAAACAACAACTTTAAAAATAAATCATTCTTTGTAATTACACCCCAGCATAGCACAGGATTATGTTCTTTTTATTGGATAAAGAAGGCTTGGAAAGAGAAAAAAAAGTAGGCAAGAAGTTAGGGAGATTGAGAAAAATCAATAAAAGTTACGATAACATACTAATTTAGTATCATATCAAAACTAAAGTTATGATGCCATTATGTTAGTTGCAATCAACCTAGGGTGCCTGTTAGATTTTTCATCACAATAATCCTTTTAAAGTTTATATTTATACCTTTGTTCATGGATGAAAAATTAGTTAGGGGGGAACTTCCTATTCAATCTATTTATCAAAGAGGAGAAGATGTCACTGCTACTGTACCTATTCATTTAGCAGTTATGGCATTGCCAGAAAAAACAAGAACAGATATCGCTTTAATTGCAGATGCAAGGGATGCCGTTAAGCCATGGTATGATGAAGACATGGCATATTATCTTGGTGTTTTAAGAAAAGAAGGAATGGAACTTCCTTGGCTTGAAGCTTATGAAAAATTTAGAGATGAATGGCAAATTGGAGGAGAACCAGATAAAAATGGATTTCTCTCATTATCATGGAGAGAAAATGGAGAAGTTCATGCCATGAAACTTAATCCTGTCCCTATAGTTTTATGCAATCAACATGATGAATTTGGAGAATTTTATACGCCAGAGTCTTTGACAAAGGGCGGTCGTTTAATTGAAATCATTTATAGAAACATAAAGGGCCCTGAGATTGTAACAATGAGCCCTGACAAATTGAGAAAATATGGTAGAGAAACAGACATTGCCAGAATAGATGAGGATAAGGGCCTAGCTGAAGTTGTTGGCAGTGCTTTTACCTCTGATTATCATACGAATATGGCTAAAACTTTGCTTTTGAGGGATTTTGCAGTATTCTACCTAAATAGATTATTGGATAAAGCTAACGGAAGCTCCCCCTAATTTTTACGGCACCCTCGGGAACTCTGATTTCTTTCAGAAATCCTTCGTATAAGCGCATATTCAACGCAATTTGTTTGGGCTCCTTTAAGCAGACAATCTCCATTTCTTTCTAAAAAAAACTCCGTAAGAATCATAATAGCAAAGATTGGCAGAATCTGAAGAAAATTCGAACCTGTCCTTTCTAGGATTAAAACCTTTTTGTTCATCAAGGTCCGGATAATCAAATTCTGTGAGTTGAGCAAGTTGTCCGTTATCTGCAACAGCATAAACTATTGGAACCCTTGTTTTAGCAACTTCTTCAGTAACAGTTATTTTATTCCCCCTTTCTATCTTTCCAGCACCAAATAATTGTTCGAATTTTCTATAACCTCTATATTCCATAATTTTTCTATAAAATTAATCTTTATAAAGATTATTGTGGTGGCGCCCCCATAGATTCTGCGTAAAATCAAAGATTTTGCTTGCTCATTAAAAACCTGCTTTTAAATCCAATTCTTAGTAAAGTTTAAAACTGATTAATTCAAGGCCCAGTTAAGCATAGTTCGGGCGCTTTTTATTGGATTTCAAAAACTATGAAAGAAAAAGCTTATAAATAATCCTTCTTATGTATCAACAAGACTTTAAGCATGTTAATTTAAAGCACTGTGAGAAGTTAAAAAAACAAACCCCAGCATAGCACAGCGGTAGTGCGCTCGGCTGTAGAAAAAATCTAGGATGGACATTCCATAAGGAAAAGGATGAAATCTGAAAAGTCGATTGCACATAAAAAATGCAAGTGCATAAAGCAGTTACCGAGAGATCCCCGGTTCGAATCCGGGTGCTGGGA
>CAZOGQ010000065.1:0-5529 GCA_964579545.1 Candidatus Woesearchaeota archaeon
ACCAGAAGGAAATCACAAAGTAATTGTAAGAGATAACAATAAATCAATAACAAAAGAAATGCAGTTAATCGGATCAACAGGCCAAGTTATTTCAGTAAAACAAATAAAGGAAAGCATAATGAGAAAATACCCAATAGTTTGGATATTTTTAATAGCTCTTTTTTCTGTTTCAGTTATCTTACTTATAAGAAAAACTTATAAAAAAAAGTCTATTGCTTATGGAAGTGGTGGTGGAAGTTTAAAAACTAAAGAGAGCAAAAAAGAAACAAGAAAAATGAATTTAAAAGATAAAATAAAAAAAGATATAAAGAAACTAGAAGATTATTTACATCCAGTAGAGAATATAAAACAAGCAGAACATGTAATTGTCATGAATGGTGTAAAACAAGAATCAACTGTAATTGCAATTAGAATTGGAAATATTAATAAAATAACAAATAAGGGGGCTATCAAAAATACTATAGAACACCTTAGAAAAATTGCTAGTGAAAATAAGGGGGCTGTTTATTTATCTGATAAGTATCTGATTATATTATTCTCTCCACTTATAACTAAGACATTTAAAAATGAGGGGGTTGCAGTTAGAATAGCTTCTGAAATATCAGAAACTTTAAAAGAGCATAACAAAAAGTTTCAAGATAAAATTGAATTTGGTATAGGACTTAACACAGGAGAGATAATCGCAGAAAAATCTGAGAATAAGCTTAGATTTACAAGTCTTGGTAATACTCTTCCACTTGCTAAGAAAATAGCAGACCTATCAGTCGGTGAGGTTCTATTAAGCAAAGCAGTTCATACAAGAGTTATGCCAGAAATAAAAACAGAAAAAGAAGAAAAATCTGGCATAGACACTTATCATATAAAATATGTTGCAGAAAGAGAAAAACATTCTAAATTCATCCAAAATTTCTTAAGAAGGCAGGATGAAGAGCAGATTAAGAAATAAGCTATTTTTCCCAGAAAAACTTTCTAAGCTTAAAAGCTTTTCTTATAGGATATAACAAACCTATCTCTAAACCATAATCTATAAGAAAATCAACAGCACTAATATATCCTTCATGTCTTGTGAATGTTTTTTGATTAATTTGCCCTTTCAAAAATTTTATGTGTTTTATTCCATTTTTCATCTGCTCTCCTTGTGGCCCCTCAGCAAAAATATTATATGCTAAACTAAGATTTCCTGTATTAGAATCAGGCCCAGCAATAAAAGGCAAACCAAGCTCTTGAGCAAGTTGTCTTGCTGTTTCATTCTGTTCTCTGTATTTAAAAAAAAGTTCTATTAAACTTTGTAAAGGATTGGCCTTGCCACTAACTCTTGCCTGTGAATTAAATTCTGTTGCATCAATTAAACCCATTGCAGTATATTTTCTTAAATTTTCTTCTCTTAAACCCAAAGCAACAGTAGGGTGTGGTGCAATTACTATACCTCTTGTTTCTCTTGCTAAATACAGTCTTTCTTCTAAATTAAGTTTTTTAAACTCTTTCATTAAAGAACCTTGATGACCAACAATAATAATATGATCTGCAATCTCTTCTTCTGCAGTTTCATGAAACTCAATTCCATTATAAATATAAACTTCCTTGCCAGTTTCATCATCAGTAACTGAAGCAACATTACCTCCTTCGAGAATCTCGACACCATATCTGTTATCAAAGAATCTTAATTGTTTATCTAACAAATTTTGAAAAAACAAATCAGAATTAACATCAGTAACTGCTAAGCCATTTATTCCATATTTTAATGCATTTTCAACTAATTTTGTTGGAGTTGCTTTAATCGCCCGAATATAAATACTTCTTTCTCTTCCATAAACTGAATGATTATGAAAACTAGCTTTAAATACCATGAAATAATCTAAATAAATTTATACTTAAGTCTTTCGTTTGTAACTATTTCATAGTTAATATAAAATCTTATATCCTAATAACAAACAAATTTAAAAACACTTTTTCTCTCTTTATTTTATGAAAAAAAGAGGGAAAAAAATTAATCTGAAAAATAAAGATATTAAACTTCTTATTTTTGATTTTGACGGTACAATTGCAGATACAAAAAAAATGTATTACAAAATAATAACAAAATATCTAAAAGAAAATGGTTATAAGCTTAAAAGAAGACAGTTTAAAGAATTTTTTGGCATGAAACTTTCTGTTATTTTAAAACATCTAAAGATAAGCAAGAATACAATGAAAATAAAAAAGCAAATTAAAGACGGGGTTTTTAAAAATCTTAATAAAATTAAAGTTTCTAGGGATGTTAAATATATAAAAGAACTAAAAAATAAATATCAGGTTATTGTTATTTCAAATACTTTTTCTGGTTATATAAACAAAGTTCTAAGGCATAATAAAATAAAAAATCTTTTCAGCGAAGTTTACGGAGGCGAGAACTTTCATTATAAAGGAGATTTTTTGAAAAAACTAATAAGAAAAAAGAAACTCGAGCCAAAGCAAGTTGTTTATATAGGAGACATGGCTCTTGATGTTAAAGCTGCAAGAACAACCAAATGCCATAGTATAATAATAAAACATAAAATATCTTGGGATTCTGCTGAAAAAATACAGTCTACAAGACCTGATTTAATAATAAAAAACTTTAAAGAGTTGAAGAAGACATTGAATTAAAATGACTTTATTTTCTTTTATTGAAAAAAGTGTTAGAACTCTTGCATTAGCTGCTGTTGGTTCTGTTCTGTTTTTATAAAGCAAATTAATTAATTTTGCAAATTTTGAAAACTCTCAACATGAAAAAATAGATTTTTTAGAAAAAATTGCAGATTATGCTAAGAAAATTAAAAGAAGAGATATTATTAGAATAAAAGTTAATAAACTAGCAATTAAGGAACTTCTACTTCAATTTTTTCCTTTTCTTCTACCACTAACCTTTTGTGAACAATAAATTTCGCTATTGACCACTGCAATCTTGATAATTCTTTTGTAATCGGATTTTTCTTGTTCAAAGTAAACATCTTAGCTTTTCCTACTGTTCTTGTCTGCTCAACCATTCCTGTTTTCAAAAGTTCTGGCCATAGTAACATAAGATTTGAATAGCTTACTTTTGCATTTCTCGATATATCTGTTAAGCTATAGTCAAATTTCTGAAATGTTAGCAAAAAATCAAGGATTCTTAATTTTGGTGTATCTCCTACAACCTGCAAAAATATTGACTTTTCATTATTCTTCATCATGTTATTATTAAAAACTTACTATTTATAAACTTTTCGATTTTGTAGCATATTATCCAAAAATAGAAATATTTAAAATATATAAACCAGATTATCTAATTGTTATTATGTCTAATTTATCAAAAAAAGAGGAGAAAGAGATTATTGCAACAATTTTTAGGAAAATGTTCTTGATGGGAAAAATAGGACATTCCCACACCTCTTTTGATAATCTGCAAAAAAGTTTCCCTCCTGAATTAAAAGGGAAAGTCAAAAAAATAGGCAAGAAACTCATAAGCAAAGGTTATCTCTTGGCCAGAAAACATAATTATGGTCTGGGTATTTCGCTTAATAATAAAAAACTTTTAGAAATTGAAAAAATCATAATCAAAGTTTTTCCTGAACTTAAAGAAAAATTTAGATTTGGTACATAACAACATTTATAAAGTTATAATGATTAATTATATTATAAAAAATGGGCGGGGTATATATTCTTGATGAAGTCGGAAAAACTTATTATAAAATATTCAAAAAAACACCCTTTGCTTGGATTACTGGTGGCTTAGAAAGAAAACTCGGCAAACTTGACAATATAGATAAGGGAATTGTATCTGCAGGATATGCACTTTCAACACTTATATACACCACTGCAGGAATTAATTTTTATAGTGGTTTGAAAAATGTTGCAGCTTTTAGTGCTTTTGCATCTTCATGTTTTCTTGCGGCTACTGTATTACATCAGTATGTTTCGGGAAAAAGAGAGAGTAATAACATCAATATAGAACTATAGCTTCTCAATAATCTGGCATTTCTTACATATTTGCTGGGAACAAGGCTCTTCGCATATTTTACAATAATTTATTCTCTGTTTCTTTTTGTTTTTTATTGGTTGTTTTTTCAGTATAGGCATTAGTTTAAGATACGAGTTGACTATATTATGTTTAATGTCAGGAACTGATTTTTCCATAGCTTTCAGGAAGTTTCTTATTCTAACTCTAAATGTATCTTCACGTGCAGGACAAATCCTTGCATCATAATTTAATTTTTGTATTTTAGCATACAATATTATCTCTTTTTCAGAAAGAAGATAAAGTGGCTTTATTCTCTGAACAAACTTTTTTTCCTGTATGATTCCAGTTTTTGGTCCAAGTTTTGCGAGAAGTTCTGGACTTGATTTCATTATATTCAAGAGGATTGTCTCTGCTTCATCATCAAGATTATGACCTGTAACTATCTTGGTTAATTTATTTTGTCTTGCAATTTTATTGAGCATTGCACGCTTAAGAATAGAACATACATAACAACTCGTTAGTTTTGATTTTTTGATTTTTGAAAGTTTGTTTTGAAGATCAAATTTGTAATAATCTTTAAAACTCTTTATAATTAATTTTATCTTATTCTCTTTACAATATTTTTTTAATTGTTTTATTGCCTCTCCTCTGTATGATTTCCCTTTTTTATCTTTTATGCCTTCATCAACTAAAATAGCATTAAGCTTTAATTTATTTTTTTTGCAAAATTTATTCATTATATTTAAGACAGCAAAGCTGTCTTTTCCTCCTGAAACAGCAATACCAATTTTGTCTGCTCTGCTGATAAACTGAAACTTGCGTATAGTATAGAAAACCTTTTTTTCAAAATATTTAACAAAACAATCTTTACACAGTTTCCTTTTGTTTGTAAATTGCCATACAGGCTTTTTCTGGCAATTCATACAGTTTTTCATTTTCTTATTTATTGATTTTTTAATTTAATTATTTAATATTAATATCTAGCATGTTTATTAAGCTGTTCTGAGGCCATATAATCTTATTTAATGTTAGTCAAAGCGTTTACATTGTATTATCAACCAATATTTCTTTTTCAGAAAATTGATTTAGTTCTATCTTTGATTGAATTTTATAGATATTATCAAGTGTTATATCAGAAATCTCTATTTTATTTATTTGATTTACCTGCTTTGTCGATGCTATAGTACAATTAAGACTTAACATTCCAAATAGTAAAATTATAACCAAAATTTCTTTTTTCATTTCTGCCCTTTTGTATTATATTTTTATTCAGTTTTATTTAAACCCCATGTAGGATAATAACCATTAGCTATTTTTCTTCTATTACTTCCATCCACATTCATTATATAAATTTTATTGTATCCAATATTCCAGTCAAACTTCCCTTCATATGATTCATAAGCGATTTCTCTTCCATCTGGACTGAATGTGGGTTGATTACCTCCAACCCATTTGGGGGTCAACCTAATTAAATTAGTTCCATCTTCATTCATTAAATATATTAAACCTAACGCAAAGGGACATGGGCAATCTACACTATAACCTAAAGTAAAAGCAATTTTCTTTCCATCAGG
>CAZOGQ010000066.1:0-5502 GCA_964579545.1 Candidatus Woesearchaeota archaeon
ATTAATTAAATAACTAATAATGAACACATTATTAATAAAGATCAACAACATCATGTCAATCAACAATCAATAATAAATAAAATATAATAGACTATCAAGATAAAGTAAACAATTAACAACAAAAAAACAAACACATAAAATGGCATTAAGAAAAGCTTCAGCTTATTCAAAGAAAAAAACAAGGCCATATACTCGTAAGAGTAATGTTCGAAGCAAGAGTTATATAAAGACAATTCCACAAAACAAAATTGTTAAGTACCATATGGGAGATATTAATGCTTTTAAACAAGGTAAATTCCCCTTCTTTTTTAGATTGGTTTCTCTTGAAAAAGTTCAGATTAGAGATAATGCAATAGAAGCTTCAAGACAATTAATCCATAAAATACTCCAAAAAGAGCTTATAGAACAATACTTTTTTTTAATAAAAATTCATCCACACCACTTTCTTCGAGAGAACAAGATGTTGACAGGAGCAGGTTCAGATAGAATGCAGACAGGAATGCAACTTTCATTTGGAAAAACAATTGGGCGGGCTGCACTTGTGCCAAGAGGCAAGGAAATTTTCATTGTTGCAGTTGGAACTGAGAAAGCTGCGAAAATAGCAAGAAAAGCCCTTTCAATAGCTAAGTCAAAATTGCCATGTAAGGTCAAGATATTGTCTGAAAAAAAGAAGTGAATCTAAATTTCTATATTACTTATCTTTTATCAAAATATTGAGATGCGCATCTGAAATAGGCAAGGGATATATTTGTTGTTCTCTCCATACCTGATTTCTAGTAAATTGTGATGCTGGTACTTGAGCTACATCCCTTGGTTGAGGATAATAAATTGGCTCTGGTTCTGAACATACTCCTGTTTGATAAGTAAAATGTTTTAATAAAGATATATTGGCAAGTGCCTGATTAATTCCACCAGTAATTGAAAGAGGAATTACTCTTTGAGGTTCTTCACCTTTTATGACATATGCTTCATATGACTTAATTTCGTAAGTTTTTTTACGTGGGTCTGTGCTCCCTTCATGAGCAACAACAAGAATTTTTCCTTCTAAATCAATTTCTTCAGATTTTCCATCAAGAACAGTGCAACTCATTCTTGGCATAGGAAACATTCCATCACTATACTGGGAAGCATTTCCAACAAAACTGCTTTTTTCTAAACCAAGAAAACTTTCTAATTTCTCAGAATCTACATATTCACTTCCTAAAAATCCAACAACTTTTCCATCTTTTATATGTATTCTTGGTTCTCTTTTTCTTCCATAAGCATCAAAATGAGCAAATCCCCAAACTCTAAAGCCCTGTATTTTTTGTTGTGGGTTGTCCAATAAAAATATATCTTTATTACGAATATTTTGTCCAAATTTAAATGTTCCAGATTCTCCAAAATCTAAATTTCTTACAGGTTCTTCAAAATGATGACCAAAAATTTCATGGGCAGGAACACCGCTGATCATTATAACATCATATAACTCAGATAATGGAATACCTACATCTGGTAAGTTTCCATATCTTAATTCAGAAATTTTATATAATTCATTAAATGTTTCACTAAATGATTTCTTTCTTGTTATTCTTCTTTCTGGAGTCGGGTCTGGGAAGTATTGAATTAAATCTATTAATCTTTTAATATCTTGATAAGAGTTGCAAGCAACTGATAGGGTTCTATGAGTAAGTATCGGAGCATAACCTTGTGAATAAGACATTGCAAAAAAAGGAACTACTTGAATACTTTTGCCACCTTTTGAGTTTACAACAATTCTCTGTTCAACAATTAATGTTCTTTTTATTCTTGTATTTGGATGCGTTTTTGTAAATTCTCTAAATTCATTATCATAAAAATTAATGCCTTTAGGAATGGACTCTACAAAAACTTGCTGATCTCTTGGTAATTCAATACCCTTTCTATGAAAATCAAATGTATGTTTCTTTAAATCTCTTGCAATTTTTAGTAAATCTATACTGTACGGAAGCAAATCATCAACACCTGTTTGCGAATAAGTGCCCTGACTCATATTCTCTTTATTTAAATTAGATATTGATTCAACATTAGATGATGTTTGTCCATTAATAAAATTTGCAGAATCGTAAACTATTCTTATGTATCTAGAAACAATATCATCTTGGCTCCTGATTTCTTCAGCTAGTAAATCAGCTAATGTTCCTAATTCTTTTTTAGTTCTAATTAATTCTCTACTACTCATAAGGACTTATAAAATAGCGCGTTTATAAATCTTACTGTACTTCACTACTTTAGAGTTACTTATATCCCAATTATCAATAAAACAAATAATTACAGTATCTCCGCATAGAAATTTTTAAATCTTATTTTATTAAAAACCCATAATTATTTATTAATCCAATTAAGCAAACAGTAATGAGAACACCCCTCAACTGATTATTATTTTATATTAATTATTCATTATTTCAGGAATATTTTTAGTTGTTCGGAGATACTGAATTAACAATAAACTTTATTAAGCCTCTTCGTTTCTTTTGTTTATGCAGAAAAAAGAGGAAAAAATAGCTGGACAAGATTCTGAGCAAGATTTTGTAAAATGGCTCTCTGAATTAGACAAAGAAAGCGGCAAAATTGCTGGTGGTAAAGGAGCTAATTTAGCTGAAATGTATAATGCTAAGATGCCTGTTCCTCCTGCATTTGTTATAACAGCTCAGGCATATGCTTATTTTATTGAAAAAACTGGCTTAAATGATGAGATAATTGAATTAGTTGAAAGTATTGACCCAGACAACACCAAACAACTTGAAGAAATAGCTAATAAAATTAGAGAGCTTATTAAGAAACAAAAAATGCCTCAAGAGCTAAAAGAAGAGATTACTGAATCTTACGAGACATTGAGTTTTCCTGATGAATTAGAGACTAGTGGCAGAGGAAAAGCTGCTGTAGATGCTCTCTCAATTTTAAAAACAGCAAAAGAACCTATTTTTGTTGCAGTCAGGTCAAGTGCAACTACAGAAGACCTTGCTGAAGCAAGTTTTGCAGGGCAACAAGAAACTCTTCTTAATATCAAAGGAAATGATAAGCTTATAGAAGCTGTAAAAAGATGTTTTGCTTCACTATTTACAGCAAGGGCAGTTTATTACAGAGCTAAAAAAGGCTTTAAACATCAGGAATCGTTAATTGCAGTTATTGTTCAAAAAATGATAAATTCTGGAAAATCGGGGGTTATATTCACGAACGATCCTGTAAAATATACTAAAGATATAATTGTAGAGGCAGTTTACGGTTTAGGTGAAGGAATAGTATCAGGAGCAATAAAACCAGACTATTATGTATTATCAAGAGAACTGAAAATCAAAGATAAGAAAATCAGTGAAAAGAAAATTGCATTTGTAAGAACAGCTTCAGGAGAAACAAAAAAAATTAAGTTGAGAGATGAAAAAAGTAAGCAGCAAGTTTTAACCGACTCTGAAATAAGGCAGTTGGGCGTGTATGCAGTAAAATTAGAAGAACATTATGAAAAGCCCCAAGATATTGAGTTTGCTATAGATAAAGAAATTTACATAGTTCAGACAAGAGCAATAACAACTCTTAAAGAAGGTAAGGAAAAACAAGAAATAGGGGGAAAGATACTTTTAGAGGGGATTCCTGCATCTCAAGGAATTGCTTTTGGAAAAGTCAAGATAGTTCATGACTTAGTTGGACTAAATAAAGTTGTCAAGGGAGATGTTCTTGTTACTGAAATGACAAATCCAGATATGGTTGTTACGATGCAAAGAGCTGCTGCTATAGTAACAGATGAAGGGGGGGTAACAGCCCACGCAGCTATTGTATCTAGAGAAATGGGGATTCCATGTGTTGTTGGCACGCGAGAGGCAACGCAGAAACTTAAAGATGGAACACTGATTACTGTCAATGGCTTTACTGGGGCAATATATGAAGGTAAAGCTAAAACTGTAAAGAAGGAAATTCTGCCCATTATAGAAACGAAAACAAAAATTAAAGTTATGGTTGACTTGCCTGGTTTTGCAGAAAGAGCAGCCAAAACTAAATGTAAAGATGTTGGTCTTCTACGCTTAGAAGGGATAATTGCAGGAAGCGGAAAACATCCTATTCTTTATCTCAAAGAAAAAAATATACAAGAATATACTAAACTTTTGCAAGAAGGTATTGAAAAAATATCCCAATATTTTAATGAGATATGGATAAGAACAAGTGATATAAGAACAGATGAATTTGAAAACCTTGAGGGGGCGCCAGAAAAAGAAGATAATCCAATGCTCGGAATGCATGGAATAAGATTCGGTCTGAAAAACCCGGAATTATTTAAAGCTGAGATTATGGCGATAAAGAATGTTGCAGAAAAGTTTCCTAATAAAAAACTTGGCATAATGTTCCCACAAATTATTTCTGTTCAAGAGCTTAGACAAGCCAAGGAAATAATAAAACAAGTTATGCAAGACACTAAAAATATAAAAATAGGGGCAATGATAGAAACACCTGCTTCTGTTCAGATAATTCGTGAACTAAATGAAGAGGGACTTGATTTTATTTCCTTTGGCACAAATGATCTAACTCAGTATACTCTTGCAATAGATAGAAACAATGAATATGTTCAGTATCTTTATGATGAAATGAATCCAGCTGTTTTATCTAAGATAAAATATGTAATTAATCAATGTAAAAAATATAAAATAGAAACAAGTATTTGTGGTCAGGCAGGTTCAAATAAAGATATGGTTAAATTTCTAATTGGGCAAGGAATAGATAGTATAAGTGTAAATGCTGATTCAGCTGCTGAAATTAGCAAGTTTGTACAGCAGCTAGAACAAGAGAAAGAACCAGAAATACAAGAAAAAACAGAACAACAAACTAAAGAAGAAAAGCCTACAGAAGAGAAAAAAGAGGAGAAAACAGAGGAAAAAGAAGAAATTAGAGAACAAAAGATAGAAGAAAAGCCTGCAGAAGAAAAACTAGAGAAAGAGCAAGAATGGTCAGAAGATATAGAATATGGTTTTGATCCTCTTAGTGACGCAAGAAAGCCAATAGCAGAAAAAAAAGAACAAATTGAACAAGAAGAAACAGAGGAATCAGAACAAGTTGAAAAACCAGAAGAAATAAAAGAAGAGCAAAAAGAACAAAAAATTAAAGAAGAAAAGACAGAAGAGCCACAAGAAGAAAAACAAGAAATAATTGCAGAAGAAGTGCCTTCAGGAGAAATAAAGACAAAAGAATCAGAAACAGAAGAAAAGGAAGAGAAACAAGAAGAAAAACCACAAAATGAGAGTCTTAATATTTTCTAAAAAGCTTTATAAATAAGAAGTATTTATTTAATATATGCCAAAACAAAATTCAAGAAAAATAAACCCAACTTTAGATTATATATTGTTGCTTGCTTCAGCAGGCGTAATAATTGTAGGTATGTTTAAATTATTCAGCATAATCGACAACCCTAATAGGAAATATAAACCACAAACAAAACAAGAAACAATGTATTCGGAACATAATATTAAAAATTCAAGAACATATAATTCTGCTACTTCT
>CAZOGQ010000067.1:0-5499 GCA_964579545.1 Candidatus Woesearchaeota archaeon
AGTAGAGTTTAATTTAACAAACATGCCCTTTGACAGCTACGAATGGAATTGCCTTGCAGCAGATTCAAAAGGAAATTTTTCATATGCAGTATCTAACCTCAGTTTAACAATTGGAAATCTCTCTGTAACTTTGATTTCCCCTGAAAATAATGCATTTACAAATCTCGCTAATACTAATTTTACATGTAACACAACAACAGTTTCATCAACAGAGCTGTTAAATATTACATTTTATTTATGGAACTCAACTAGCTTGTTGAATACAACAATAACTACACTATCTGGAGTTCAAAATTCAACAACTTTTTATTATAATTTAACTCAGGAACTTCAATATAAATGGAATTGTCTTGTTTATAATAATGAAACAAACAGTGCTTTTGCAGATTCTAATAATACAATAACTTATGATAACACAAAGCCGACAATTAACCTAACAAACCCTCTAAATAGTTCAACTTATACTTCTTCAAATACAGTTAATTTTTATTATAATGTTTCTGATACAAACAATATTTCAAATTGTTCTCTTATAATAAATAACTTTATTAATAAAACTGACACAAATATAAATAATAGTCTGCTGAACAATATAACTGTTTATCTTGCAAATTCAATTTATAATTTGAATATCAATTGTACAGACACTGCAAACAATCAGAACTCAAGTGAAACAAGAGTTTTGACAGTGAATTATCAAGAAGAGCAACAACAAGAAGAACAACCAAGCAGCAGCAGCGGTGGTGGTACACCAACTGAGAGGACTTATAATGTGCCAGAAAAAGAATTTGAAGAGGGATACACAAAAAATCTTGCTGTCAAAGATAAGTTTAAGTTTAACATAAAAAAACAGAGCCATACACTTGAAGTAAATAAGACAACAAATAATTCTGTAACAATAAAAATATCTTCTGAAACAATAACTGTGACTTTGATGATAAATGAAATAAAGAAATTTAATCTTAGTTCAGCTAATTATTATGATTTAAAAGTTACTCTTAATAGTATAGAAAATAGTAAAGCAAATCTAACAATGCAAAAAATAAATGAACTTATAAAAATAAAAGGGGCTAAAAACAAAACACAAAATAGAACTCTCTACGAGATAATCGCTCATAATGAAACTGAACAAAGTAGAGAGGTAAGAATACAAGATAAATGGTTTTTGATTATTCTTCTTATTGTAATTTTAATAATAATTGTTTTTTTAATAATAAATATGTGGCAGACTGACGAGAAACAAGATATAAAGCAAAAACCAAATATAGACACTAAAAAACCAATAAAATTATAAACTAAATTTCCGTCTTGGAATTATGAAAAAAAGAGGTAAAAGCAGAGATATTAGTAGGAAAAAACTTGTTTTTATTATTATTGTTTATTTTATTGTCATTATTCTTACTTTGTTTACCTTGTTGTTATTTGTTAAATTATTTTATACAGGCTATGCAGCCAGCTCCCCTATAGAAGTTATAGCTTCTGTTTTTAATCCAGGTTATGAAAAAGAGTGTGTGAGTTGTGGTTCTGGTTTATTTAATTTATGTGGTGAAGAAGAGTGTCTTTCTATAAACAAAAATTGCTTTTTTATCAAGAATAAATTTCCAACAGCAGATGAATGCAGATCAGGTTGTGGAGCTGACATGAATTGTGATGATAAAATAAATGGTTATGAGCTTCAACTTTTTGTTGACAAGTGGAAAAAAGGATACATCACAAATAAAGAGCTTATGAATGCGATAAAAGAATCTAAGGAAAAATGATAAAAGAGGTGTTGAGCGAGAATGTTCAGAATAAAAATAATAAAATTAGTAAAAATTGTTTTATTAACAAGAAACTTTTATTTTTTTCAATAATTTTTTTCTTGCTTGCTAATTTACTTTTAGTATTCTCTTTAGAGGGGATTTATGCTCAAGAAAATGGATTTATGGAAATTCCTGGCATAAATACAAAAATTCGCGCTTCTCATCCGAGATTATTTATAACTAGTGAAAATCTTCAGCTACTCCGGCAGAGAGCTCAGACCACACACTCAACTGAATATAAGCAAATCGTTGGATGGTGCAATAGCAACTTTGCAGTAACCGAAGAAAGTGGGGGGGACAGAAGCCGTGCCTTCGCATTTCTTTACCTATTGAATAAAGATGGAATGCTTAATGTAGGGGGAGTGAATTATCAGGCCCACACTGCACTGGACTATGGTAATAAAGCCAAATTATTGTTTTTAGCCAAATATGGTTCGGGCTATAACTACGCTATTGTATATGACTGGCTTTATGATTTATTTACAGATAAAGAGAGAAAGGCAATCTTTGAGAAATGGATTAATGGTCAGGGCGAAGATGGGGGGGGCTTTGGAAATTACGACTTCAGTGGTGGTAGTGTTTCAACAGTCTATAATGGCCATCAAGTGCCCATTGGCTTGGCTATGTACGGAGAAAACTTATCCATCAACACAAGTTATTATGAAAATAGTGATGAAGCAGCCATTGCTTATATAGATGTATTCAACAAAAGACACAAAACAAGAATAATACCGGCATTCAATCTCGCTGCAGGAAAAAAAGGCGGCTTTGGCTCTGGCCTCACTTACGATATGGACTATATCAACGGTTGGGTGAATGTTTTTGAATCCTGGGCGACTGCAACTGGTGAAATTGATATTGCCTACGGTCAGAATAATAGGTTTAGGGCGACACCTTATTGGTGGTTATATACTGATAGAGAATATTCTCCTCCTGCCCATGGATTTGCCACTGAGGACACCAGAAAAACTGGGGGAGGTTACGCAGACATTAGTTCAAATAATGCAAGAATTCCTTTAGCATTATTTGCACAGAGATACAATCAGCTGGGAGAGACCGAGACCGCAGGGCTTGCAGAATGGCTTATTCAGAACAAGGTTTCAGCGTTTTTAAGCTGGCAATACTATCATGTGAACCCTTTAATGATAATTTTCCATGATAAAAGCATTCAACCTCTGTCTCCTGACGAATTGCAGCTTCCAGTAGTGGATATCTTTGGTGATGTTGATGATTACTATGAAGGCTTTAGGGCAGGAATGGGAATGGTCTTCATAAGACAGAGATGGTATGATCCAAATGGATTAGTTGCAGTATTTAAGTCTTCTCCTAGAGGCTACTTTGGCCATCAAGGAGCAAAGGATGGCGCATTTAGCATTGCCTATAAAGGAAGTGAACTTGCATTATACGATTCAGGTAACTATGAGGATGGTGGGGACCACGATATGGTCTACTATGACGAGTCCCTTTCAGTAAATGTTGTCCATTTCTATAAGCCTTCAGATAGTAGCAGCACAATGTTTGGAGGCCAGAGACTGTCCTATGCAACTGATTATCCTAATGTTGGTCCTAAAAACAGCTATCTCGGAATCACAAAATACGAAAATGTCAAAGGATTCGTTTTTGCAGAGACAGATTTAACTAAAAACTACAATTATTATCGAAGAAGAGTTAATTATTACTTGCGCGATTTTGTTTGGCTAAAAGGTGAGCCTGGTTATTTTGTTATTTTTGATAAGATTGATACCACAAACTTAAGCGATGAAAAAAGATGGTTTTTACATACTGTCAACAAACCCATAATTGATGGAAGTTCAAAGGTTTTACTGGGCAATGAGAATGCAGGTGTTATGGAATCCACTGATACTGAAGTCGTCAAAATTGACAACGGTAATGGAAGGTTGTTTGTAAAAGCACTCGCTCCAGTGAATAAAAAGACAGTTATTGTTGGTGGACTTGGCTATGAGTTTACAGATACAAAGTATACCAATCATCCTTTAGCAAAAACCAATTTTCAGAGTGATTTGGGGAATTGGAAAATTGAGACTATTGCTACAGAAAAGATTAACAAAGACAATTTTTTACATGTTTTACAGCCAACCGATACCTTAAATAATACTATGGTTGAAACAAAACTAATAGAAAGCATTGACGGAAAGGCAATGGGTGTTTTTATAAAGGATAAAGTCGTTATTTTTTCCAAAGAAAATATAACTTTATCTTCTATATCTTTTAATATAACAAGCAAGGGTTTTATTGATTTCATGATTTCTGACCTTCAACCCAACGAAGATTATTATTATTCAGTCGCTGGCCAGATAGTATCAATTTCTGATTCTTACAATGGAGGAGTAAAAATAAATTCCTCAAATTACGGAGTACTCTGGTTTAAAGCACTGGTTGGAGAGGCAAAACCTCAAATAACCAATGCGCCTTTAACCATTCAAGATAGAAAAAATATAACGATTTCTGGATTGAATTTTGGCTCACATGCGGATAGTTCCCAGAATGACCCGAACACTTTGGCGCTAAAATGGGATGACTTTGAACCGCCTACATGGTCCCTCGCAGACCAGATTCCCGAAAAGAATGGATGGGATTGGTCGCACTCGTCAGGATACGTCTTCCCTACAATTATAGATATCAATCCAAGGACTGGCTCAACGTATTCAAGCTACCATGACTATTCACATAAGAGTCCGTCCTTCGGAGTTCGCAGGACTGCCTATGAGCAGGATCATTGGCCGGAGCTATACATTAGTTACTGGCGAAGATTGAACATTTTAAGTATCGGTTATCCCGAAAATTTCAAGGAAATGCGCATGACTGGCGATGCTCCCGGGCATTCGCTTGGGCTTCCCATATACTCATATTGCGTTCCGGGTAAGGAGGTTGCAGTGGATCAAATGTGCCATGACATCGTTGCCTCCGAAACACAAAGGGGTATGGACTGGTACGCTGGAGAGTGGGACCAGTTTGTGTGGGAAAGACGGGAATTCTGGATTAGGGTCGGCGATGACCCCGGCCAAGAATTCAAGTTTTGGCTGAATTGTCAGTTATATACGCATTACGCACAGCCTGCGGATTTTCGGGGTGGTTGCGGCCCCTACTTGGGGGATAATGATTCGAGCTTTGACAAGATATGGTTTGGGCGTTGGATAAGGGCTGGAAGTTTAGGATACGGGCAGTTTGACGACGTTTATATAAGTTTAACCCAGGCAAGAATTGAAATAGGTGATGCTTCAACTTTTGGCACTTGCACCCACAGAGAAATCCAAATACCAACAGCTTGGTCAGACAATTCAATAACCTTTACCGCCAACCAAGGCTCTTTCCAGGAAGGAGAAACAGCCTACCTCTATGTTGTTGATGAAAATGGAAGTGTAAATGAAAATGGTTATGCAATAAGTTTCGGCGAATCTCAAGGTCCAGTGTGTGGCAATAATATAAAAGAATCAGGTGAAACTTGCGACGGCACAGCTCTTGATGGGCAAACATGCCAAGGACTTGGCTATAATTCAGGAACTTTATCTTGTTCTTCTGACTGCCAGAGTTTTGATGAATCTTCTTGTATTCTTATACAATCAACAGTAACAAGAAACCTGCCTTCTTCTATTTCAACAGATGAAGAATTTAATGTTAATCTACAAGTTGAAATTAATAATCAAAAAGATGATTATTATGTTATAGATGAAATTTT
>CAZOGQ010000068.1:0-5462 GCA_964579545.1 Candidatus Woesearchaeota archaeon
GTCTGAAAATCAGTTAAATTTGATTGCATTAGTTGCAGAAAACGCAACCGTCACCATAATTAAAAGCGGTAAAACCAAAAATAAAATAAATATAGAAATCCCAGATACTTTAGAAGGAATTGTTTATTGTGCAAATCCTAATTGCATTTCAAATGATCCATATGAAAAAGTTACCCCTTTAATTGATTATGCCAATAATACTTTTTCATGTCATTATTGTAATAAAGAGTTTGGAAAGAATGATTTGAGATTTGTTGACTACTAGAAAATTGATTTTTAATAATTTGATTTCTTCTTCAATTTTGTACTGTCTGATTTTATATTCAAATGATTTTTATGATGCAAAGAAAATATCAACCCTATTATACGGGTATGACATATTTATATATTTTTGGTCTGCGAAATAATCTTTACACTACAGATTTTCTTTTAAATCTTATTTATTTATTTATATTTTAATGGTAGAAATCATTAGTATAAAGGACATAATAAGAGATACACTTTATTATATTTTTGAAGATTTGGCTTTTGATGATTCAATTTCTTTTGGCAGGTTCAATGAAAAAACAATAAATTATCTTCGCAAGACATACCTTCTTAATAATGAAGAAGCTAATTGGTTCTATAATCCAATTTATTGGAAATTGTTTCTTGATAAAGATGGTAAGGAGTCTCCCCTATTTCAAATACAAGCTAGAAAAGAAGGAGAAGCGCATAGGGTTGGAACAAGAATTGATAGCTATTCTAATTTTTTTGTAGATGAATTAGCGCGTTCAATTTACAAAGAGCATACTTTAAGATTTGCTTCTAAAAATATTTTTAGAAATTATTTTAATATCCTTCATCCAGCAACCTAAAGACTTCAGCTTTTTTGCCAATTTCAGCTTTTAGTTGTTCTATTGTGGTATTAAAAATTCTTTTTAAAGTATTAAATCTTTTTAATAGTTTTTTTGCTGTTGCTGGACCAATTCCAGGAAATCCCTCGAGAATATATTGCATTTGCTCTTTTTTGTTTAGAGTTTTTTTGCTCGCTCTGAGAGAAAGATGTTTTTTCTTTGTTTTTCGAGATAAAACACGCAAAAATCTTGCTGTGTCTTGATAATCTTTTGTAAATAAAATTGGAACTTGAAATTCTAATAAAATTGAGAGAAGAAAGCCGCGGATTGCATTCGCATTAATTCCTTCATTGTGTTCTGTATAAATCTCTTGTTCATCAATCCCTTCTATAATTAAGAGAGGATTTGGGTACTGTTTTAGCTCTTCAAGTTGTCTTGTTAATCTTTTATTTAACATGCTGCTCAAGAAATCAGAAATTGTCTTGCGTTCAATTGCAGTCCTATTTATAATGTAATCTGCAACCTTTAAATTTTTAAATTCGGTTTTGCAGCCAAGTTCTCTTAATTCTGCAGCAATAAGAGAATTTTTTTCATGAATATCAATTAAAATTGTTATTTGTTCTTTCTTCTTTTTCTTTCTTTGCTTTTTTGTTTTTGAGAATATGTCAAGCATTTTTTAAATTTTCTTTAAACTCCTTTATTTTATGAACAGATATTGCATATGCTCCTAATTCAGCATACTTAAGCTGTTTTTTATAATTTTCACTTCCTCCTGGAACAAACTTAAATCCATTTTCTTGAATTTGCTTAATTTTCTTTTTTGTTATAAAATATGGAAAAGGATTTATCCAATCTGCCTAAATTTCTTTTGCTTTTTTAATAGAACATAAAAAACTTATGCAATGATAATTAATTATTATGTTTTCATCTTTCTTTACTTTCTTGAGGATGTTTGCATTTAAGCTACCAATAATTATTTGGGTGTTATTGATTTTTGTTCTTACAAAATTTATTAGATTATTTGGATCTATGTTCTTATCTTTGATGTCTAAGTAAACAGATGTATTGTTTATCTTTGTTAAAGCATCTGACAAAAAACCCCTACTTTTCGAGAGCGTTCCGTGTTTTATTATATATTTTCCATTTTTTAGCTTAATATCTAACTCAATTATATCTGCGCCTTGTTGAATTGATTCAGTTATGTAAGAAAAATTTTTATCTTGCCAATACTCTCCCCCTTCATGCGCAATAATTAAGGGTTTTGCTGCGGCAATCGGGAGTATCGCTAATATTATCAATAAAAATAATAATTTATATACCTTTAGCATTTTAAACTAGCTTTTTTTGTTTTTCTTTATTTTTATTATTTAAATTATCTAAATCCTCTTTTATGTTGTTAAGAACTTTGTACATCTTTTTTTCTTTATTAAATGCAGCCCAATAATAACCTTCGTCTCTTGTTTTTTTAATCATTAATATGATGAGTTTGCCTGGTATTAAACGAGCTGTACGACCTCTTCGCTGTATCTGGCGAATAGCAGATGGAATCGGCTCGTAGAAAATTACCGCATTAACTTCAGGAATATCAAGACCTTCTTCTCCAATTGAAGTTGATGCAATTACGTTTATCTTTCCAAGTGAAAATTCTTGGAGTATTTCACGCTGTTCTTTTTGACTCAGGCCAGATTCTTCACTGCCTCTTGTTTTCTTTGCCTGCCCAATAAAGACCTTTGCCATTACACTATCCAAGCTGTTTAATTCTTTACATATTTTTGTTACAGTGTCTCTATACTGGGCAAAGACAATTATCTTCGCTTTCTTGTTTTTTTTCATCTCTTCTTTCACAATTTCCTTTAGTTTATTCAGTTTTGGATTTTCTATCTTCTTTGCTAGAAGCTCTGTTAGTTTAATATAAGCTTTATTAAATTCTGGCTGTTTTACAATTTGTTGTACAGCCTTACTTTTCTTTTGTTTTGCTTGATCAAATAAATCATGGACATAATTCTGAAGGCTGTTTAAAGTTTGAGTTTCAAGCAATTCAAGTGCATACTGTAGTTTTATTGTTTGAGCGCACGCACTTACACCAGATAAAATATTGAAGTGTTTTTGGCCTGTTCCTATTTGTCTCATTAGCTTTCCCTGTAGTTCAAGTAAATTTTTCTTTGTTGCAGGTCCAAATAAAAGTTTTCTATTTTTAAGCTCATCTATTTTTTTATCAAATAATCTTTTTAGTAATTCTCTTATTTCATTTAGTTCTCTTGGAAAATCCAATTTGATAATATCAAATTTTAATTCTTGAAGATATTCTTTAACATCATCACTTTGTCTTGTTCTGGATTCAACAGCTTCTATATTTAAGTTCTTACAAATTTCCTTTATTCTTGCTTTTTCATGACCTGGCGAGGCTGTTAAACCAAGAATTCTTGGATTTCCCGCCTGTTCTTTATATTTTTCAGCTACATGCGTATATGCATAGTTCTTAAGACAGCGGTGACATTCATCTTCCACTAATAAACTTACATCTTTTAGATCATATAAATTATTTTTTAAGTCATTTGAAATACATTGCGGGGTGCTGAAGACAATATCAGCAGATTGCCATATTTTTTTTCTTTTTTCACTAACAATCTTACCTGTGAAAAGTTGCATATCTGCAAATAATTCAGGAAGATGTTGCTTAAAGTAATTAAGGTGTTGTTCTGCTAGTGGTCTTGTGGGTGCAAGAAATAAAATTTTGCTTTGAGGAAACTCAATTTGTCTTTGTATTGCTAACATAAGTGCAATTAGCGTTTTCCCAATCCCTGTAGGTAAAATAACAAGGCAATTTTTGTTCCGACAAGTTTTAAATATTTCTTGTTGATACTGCCTTGGTTCTATTCCCCTTAAAAATTTTAAAATGTTTTGCATATTCTTTTATAATAATCTTGCTAAATTTTTTATATTTTTGTTAGCTATATGGGTATAGACACGGGTTGTTTGTAAGTTTTTATGCCCCAATAAAGATTGTATGTAGCGAATATCTGCTCCTGCTTCAAGTAGATGGGTAGCGAATGAGTGGCGGAGAGTATGGGGGGTAACTCTTTTGCTTATTTTTGCTTTTTTTGCTGAGTTCTTTACTATTTGTTGTATTGTTCTTTTATTATACTTATTGCCTCTTTCTGAAATTAAGATTAATTTACTACTCCCGCTTAAGTCCTTGAGTAAACCTTTTAATTTTTCATGCAAAAATACAACCCTTTCATTTCCCCCTTTAGTAATTTTAACATGAATTACATCTCTATTGAAATCTACATCATTCCATTTTAAATTTATAACTTCTGAAAGCCTTAAACCAGCATAATAAAGTAATGCTAAAACTGTTTTATGTTTTGCATTTTTTGTAACTTCAAACATTTCTATTATTTCTTCTTTGTTTAGAACTATTGGTAATTTTATTTTTTTCTTTACAAGAGGAATTTTTTCATTAAATTTCTCATCAAGAACCTTTTCATAGAAAAACTTTAGAGCAAAATATATGCTTCTCACTGTTGATCTGCTCTTGCCAGCATGAAGCATCAAAAAATTTCTTGGTGATTTTTTATAATTCAAAAATCTTTTAATAATAGAAATATAAGATTTTCCTGTTTTAGAAGAATACTTGCGAAGTTTCATTTCTTCAGTAAACTTGCCTATAAGTTTATATCTCTCAACAGGAGAGAGATTTTTCAGATTTTTGTTCATAATTCAATGATAAATTCAGAGATTATAAATACTTCGCTTTTTGTTTGAATTTCATGTCTTTTAAGTAAAACAATGCGTTAAATAGGTGTTAAATGAAATTTTTGAATCGACCTTTTTTGTAGTAATATTTATATATGAATAACAGACCCTATATATTATGGCAAAATTTTTGAATAGTTCAGGAATAAGTTACCATTTAGTTAACTAATCGTTACAAGAACCCTTACCTCACTTTAGTGTGGAGATGAATTGTAACCAAAAATTATTTCTATAAAGAATTATTAAAAAAAGAATGAGCTTGTTGTAGCTCATTGAATCACTCAATGTAGCTATAGCTTTCTCACTAATTAAATGTTTCGGAGCTGGAGATAGCTCTGAAAAGGAGGAAAAAATGAAAATAGAATTAATAAAACATAGCCATTCTGTAGGAGAGAGCAACTTTCATTACCAGCTTACTCCTGCATATAGAAAACCGATTTTTAAAGACGAAAAAGTAAGAAAACTTGTAAGAGCTTACTTAATAGCAAAAGCACAAGAACTAAAAGTTGTGATTGTAGCAGCTGAGTTTGGACCCGACCATTTGCATTTCTTTGTTAGCAATTGCAAAAATTATTCAGCAGTTGATTTAATAAGAAAATTTAAAGGTTATATCTCAAGGATGATGAGAAAAAACCACTGGAATTTATTTAAAGAAGACTTATACGGAGATAAATTCTGGACAGCAGGTTACTTTTACAGAAGTATTGGTGCAGCAACGACAGAATCAATTAAATTTTATATAGAACATTCACAAGAGAAACATTGGGAAGTTGTTGACTATGAATTCTACCAATACAATAAGCAAAGAAAATTGATTGAATTTTAACCACTACTCACGCTCGGGGCTTTAGCCCCAGAGTAGTTGAC
>CAZOGQ010000069.1:0-5412 GCA_964579545.1 Candidatus Woesearchaeota archaeon
TTTTGTATGTATAACTATAAAGTTCTCTTTTTTCTTAATAAACTTTTTTACAAGCTCTTCATTTTGCTCAGCAGACTTGCCCCCAACAACAAGCTTGCCACTTGAAGTGAAAAACCACCTGTATTTTTTGTAATCTATCATAATTTTAGATAGTTGAAAGGGTTTTTAGGTTTTTGCCTTAGGGAAAATTAAAAATGCTCCTGCCGAGATTCGAACTCGGGTCTTCGCCTGTCTCTATCTAGGAATTTTAGACTCCTAGAACCTTTTTTAAAGGTTGTAGTTCGAGAGGGCGATATCCTTGGCCTCTAGACTACAGGAGCATGAAAAATGTAGGAGAAAAACATATAAAAACCTTGCTTTTTCATGATTTTTATGGCAAGGAAATATAAATTAATAAGAGAGATTCCAAACCTAATCAGCATCAAAAACTTTTTTGGTAATACTAATTATGATACTTTATATATCAAAAGAGATGGAAAACATTTTTTTGTGAGTAATTATAAAAAAAGAAATATATTAATAAGTCTTTTAGAACAAATCTCCAGTAATTTATTTAGAGCATATTCTAATAAAAATAATAGAAAATTTATAAGGATTCTCTGCACACAAATTGTTCCTTCTTGTATGGTAAGGGGGGAAATTCCACCATATTTGACTAGACGGTTTTCAAGAAAAGATTTATCTGAGATGGTTATTTCTATAGATAGTGAATTAAAAGATTTGCTTGCAGCATAAAAAATAGCCCTGCCAGGATTTTCGTGATGTGTAGTCATTCGAACCTGGGTCATAAGGTCCAGAACCTCATATCCTTGACCACTAGACTACAGGGCTATACACTTTTAAGATATTTATATTTTATAAAATTACCGTGTAATACTTTTTATCGCCTCTTTATACATATTCTAAGATATCGCTTAGTTTAGTAATTGTTTTTCTAATTCTCTTAGCAACAGAATGATTATTCTTATAACTAGAATTAATTAAAAGAGCATCAACTCCAACTTCTCTGGCAGGTTTATAATCCCAAACGTAACTATCTCCAACCATCAATGCTTTGTTTTTGGAGATCTTCCTTTTTCTTAATACTTTAACTATTATTTTCCCTTTGTGTTTATGTACCCCTTTATCCCTTGAAGTTATCACTTCATCAAATAATCCTTTCAATTTAAAATGTTTAATTTTTTCTCCTAAAATTATATCTGCCTCTTTGGGTGGATGCGGATGAGTAGATATGATAACCGTGATTATACCATTTCTCTTCAATTTTCTTATGGTGCTTACTGAAGTTGGTGTCATCATCAAATGTGAATTATGATATCTATGGTTTCCTTTAAGTTTGTAAACCCACCAAGGACCTTCTTTATATTTTGTCTTTTTAGGATACCACAAGGTTCCATCACCGTCAAAGAAAACAATTTTCTTTTTCATATTTCTATTATAATGGGTACCATTAAATAACTTTCCTTTAATCTACTACATTCTGAGACATTCCCAAAAATTACATTATGGGACACTTTAGTCTCACAATTTATAAAATTACCTAATAGAAAAAGATTTAAACCTGTGTAGTCTTATAGAAACACAAAGAAGCTAAAATGAACTGGGTAATTATTGTAGTTTTTGTAGGTTTAATAATTTTATTTATTAAAATGAAAGCAGCTAGACACAAGTTTGTGATGATAACTCTTTTGATAATACTTTTATTTGTTTATGTAACTTACTCAAGAGTTGCTTCTGCTAATTCAATAAAGATAGATCAACCAGGAGATATCTTAAAAGCTGGAAAAGTTTATCTTGGCTGGCTTGGAAACGCAATTGGGAATTTAAAACTTGTGACAAGTAATGTGGCTAAAATGGAATGGCAACTTGAAAACAAAACTACTGCAGAGGAAAATGAAGATTAGTATCTTAATTGTAATGTTTTTTTTAATTGGAGCTTTTTTTATTATAAGTAACAATAATCTTAAATTTACTAAAGCTGCAGACAGGCAACAAATTTCTAATCTTTATAAAGCTTGGCTTGGTTCTGTTGCAGAAAATACAATTGGTTCTGTTGGTTATGTTACAAAAATGGACTGGCTTCCTGAAAAAAATAAACAGATATCTAAAGAAGATAAGAAAAAACAAACTGATAATGGGAAGTTACAAGAAGAACGGAATGAATGGGAAGAGTAATTATCAAGGTATGGTGCAACAATTATATTGCAATATAATAATTTTTAAAAATAAGAGTTTATTCAAATCTGAATGCCACAAAAACACAGAGATTTGGGAATTTATATCCCAGAAAAAGGAGATACACTAGTAAAATTAAAACTTAGAGTAAATTTAGTTTATATTGCATTAAATGATCCTGGATAAGATTGGTATGTTGTAGATGTTGGTTTCAGAAGAGGAAAGAGCACTGTTCCAGAAGAATATTTTCAAGTTTCTTTGCATTTACATTCTAATTGTTTTTATGAGATATTCTCAAAATTGAAAGACCCTGTTGTTGAAGAAGGAGTAGAAAATTTATTATTTAATGAGGCAGGAAGAGATTATTGGATTCTAATAGGGAAGTAATTTCTTGTGTGATTGACCTTGAAAAACAAACAGCCAACTTTCCAGAATAGAGGGCGGAAGCAAAAAGAAAAAGAGAAGAAGCTTTGCGGAAAAAATAAACAACAAAAACATATAAAAATCATCCCTGCATCCTAGTTCTATGGAAATTAAGCTTTATAATACGTTAACAAGAAAAAAAGAAGTTTTTAAGCCCCTGAAAAAAGGACAAGTAGGAATTTATACTTGCGGCCCAACTGTATATTGGTATCAGCATATTGGAAATTTAAGAAGTTATATTTTTTCTGATATTTTAAAAAAAGTTTTTTTGCATACTGGTTATATTGTCAAGCATGTAATGAATGTTACAGATGTTGGTCATTTAACGAGTAATGCAGATGAAGGAGAAGATAAAATAGAAAAAGCAGCTAAAAAAGAAGGTAAAAAAGCTCAGGATATAGCTAATTTTTATTTAAAGCTTTTCAGACAAGACTTTAAGAAATTAAACATAAAGGAACCAGATGTCTGGCCTAGGGCAATAGAACATATAAAGGAAATGATTGATATGGTTCATATTTTAGAAAAAAAAGGTTACACATATAAGACAAGTGATGGAATTTATTTTGATACCTCTAAGTTTAAGGATTATGGAAAACTTGCCAGATTAAAAAAAGAAGGCTTAAAGGCAGGAGCAAGAATAAAACTTAGGGAAAAAAGAAATAAAACTGATTTTGCTCTCTGGAAGTTTTCAGAAATGCCTGGCAAGAGACAACAAGAATGGCCTGCATTTGGAAAAATTGGTTTTCCAGGGTGGCATATTGAATGTTCTGCTATGTCATCGAAATATCTTGGAAAGCAATTTGATATTCATACTGGTGGAGAAGACCATATTCCAGTGCATCACACAAACGAGATTGCCCAGTCAGAAGCAGCTTTTGGAAAAAAGCCATGGGTACGTTACTGGCTACATGGGGCATTCTTAACATTTAAAGGAGAGAAAGTTTCAAAATCAAAGGGAGGCTTTTATACAATTTCTGATATCGAAGGAAAAGGCTTTGAACCTCTTGCTTATAGATATTTTTGTTTAACAGGACACTACAGAAAGCCACTAAATTTTACAATTGAAAATTTGGAAAATGCCCAAAACTCATATCAAAGGCTGAGAAATATTATTTCTGGAATAAAGGACGATAAAAAAGAAAATAAAAAATATTTACAAGAGTTTGAGAATGCAATTAATAACGATTTAGATATGCCTCAAGCTCTTACTGTGCTTTGGAGACTTGTAAGAAATAAAAATGCACAAGGCAAGTACAAGACAATTAAAAAGATGGAAGAAGTTTTTAGTCTTGATCTATTAAAAAAAGAAAAGATTAAAGTTTCACAAGAAATTAACAAATTAGTTAAGGAAAGAGAACTTGCAAGAAAAAATAAAGACTGGGAGAAAGCAGATAAAATCAGAGAAGAAATTAGAAAAAAAGGCTGGCAAATTGATGATACTCCTAGAGGAACGAAATTGAGGAAGATATAATGGCTCTAAGAACAAGTTTAGCTGGGAAATTAGAAGAAGAAATGCAATGGCCCAACAAAAAGTATCCCGATTATGAAAGAGTAAGCTGTACAGATAAGAATAAAATTACCAAAGACAAGTTCAAGTTAGGTTCGCCAGTTGATTGTTATATTGAAACATATACTAAACCAAGGAGAAAGAATGGAGAAGAAATGAGGGGAAGCCAAGCAGCTTTTCATTTAATTGTTAATGACGATAGGGGAAAGGATGTATACAATTGTTTTATAAAGGAGATAAGTCAAGACCTGTTTGAAGTAGGTAGTAAAGTCCTATGTGTAATTAGAAAAATAAAGATAGAGGAGGGGGTAGTTTATCTTGAACAGAGAGTTAAAAAAGGGAACGAATTTCTTATTTGTATAAGGGGCAAAGCCAAAAAACCTGGGCAATATTATTCTCCTTTTTTAGAATATGATGTTTTTGTAAGAAAAGGAAAAGGCAGTTCAAGAAAATTAAAAAAAATAGCTATTGGCTGGCATTATAAAGTAAGAGCAGAGACAGTCATAGAAAAACATGATGATAGTAGAAGGGGTATAATACAAGCAGTTGCTATAGAAAGAATAACTCACGGAGCTTATGATAAAGGCAAAGAAAAAATAATAAGAAATAAAAACCCAAAATAGTTTAAAATATAAAGAAAAAAGAAGTAAAAAACAAAAAAATGAAACAATTTGAATTTATTGATCTTACATATAAACCAAGAGTATCTGATTTTATTTGTTTATTTAGGGTTGAACCAAATAAAGTTAGTTTAAAGACGGCCGCAAATACAATTGCTCTTGAAAGTAGTATAGGTACATGGACAGATGTTTCAAGTGAAAAATATGTTGAAAAGCTGAAGGCAAAAGTATTTTCAATTAAAGGAGATAAAATAAAAGTTGCTTATCCTTGTCAGCTCTTTGAAAAAGGAAATGCCCCAAACATCCTGAGTAGTATAGCAGGAAATATATTTGGCATGAAAGTTATTAAGAATCTAAGGCTTGAAGATATAAAAATCCCTTCTGAAATATTAAATTCCTTTTCTGGTCCCAGGTATGGTATAAAAGGAATTAGAAAATTTATGAGAGTTAAAAATAGACCTCTTCTCGGAACAATAATCAAGCCGAAGCTCGGTCTGAGAACAAGAGATCATGCACAAGTTGCTTATGAAGCTTGGCTGGGAGGTTGCGATCTGGTCAAGGATGATGAAAATCTTGCTTCACAAAGATTTAATATTTTTGAAGAGAGACTTGCAAGAAGCTTAGAAAAAGCTCACTTAGCTGAAGAAGAGACAGGAGAAAAAAAAGCTTATTTAATTAATGTAACAG
>CAZOGQ010000070.1:0-4811 GCA_964579545.1 Candidatus Woesearchaeota archaeon
CTATAGCTCTACATGAAATTCCTCAAGAAATAGGTGATTTTGGAGTTTTGGTTTATGGAGGTTTTGGAAAAATTAAAGCTTTATTATGGAACTATGTAGCTGCAACAACAATAATTTTTGGAGGAATAGTAGGTTATGTTCTGTCTGGCCAAATTGGTAAATCTATTATTTATTTATTACCTTTTGCAGCAGGTAATTTTATTTATATTGCTGCTTCAGATTTAATTCCTGAAATCAAATATAGAAAAAATTTGAAAAAGTCACTGATTCATCTATTTGCATTTTTTATTGGAATAGCTTTGATGTTATTAATAAAATTATTATAAGATTAAGAATATTATTATGCCAGAAATTGAAAACCACATAATTTATTATGTGGTTAATATTAAATACTGTTTTCAATTTCTGAGCATCCTAACACAGAAAAATCCTCACAAAATTCAGGTTTTCTGTGCCCCAAAAATCAATAGATCTTTGCGGAAACCAAAACAAACCACAAGGTTTTTATGATCATAATCATTGCAGTTATTATATTTTTATTTTTGCAATTGAAAAAAATAAATAAAAATGAATTTATTGAGGAGTATAAGGAAAAAATGCATGAAATAAAAAAAATAAAAAATGTAACTTTAATAACAATTTTTGATAATTATCAATCTTCTCTAGAGTTAAAAACTGGACAGGGCTTTTCTTGTTTAATAAAAACTGAGAATAAAAGCATTTTATTTGATACAGGAGCTGATTCTAAAACTCTTCTTTGTAATATGGAAAAATTAAATATAAATCCAACTGAAGTTGATATTATTGTGTTGTCCCATATTCACCAGGACCATATTGGCGGCCTAGATGGATTTTTAGAAAAAAATTCCAATGTTACAGTTTATATTCTAGCCTCTTTTCCTGATAGTTTTAAAAATAGCATTAAGCAAGCAGGAGCAAAATATGTTGATATTACAAACGCAGAAGAAATTACTAAAGGGATTTATACAACTGGTGAACTTGGAACATGGATAAAAGAGCAGTCTTTAATTATAAATACAAATAAAGGTCTTGTCGTAATAACTGGCTGTGCTCATCCTGGTATTGTTGATATAGTTAAGAGATCAAAAGAGCTGATAAAACAAAACGTTTGTCTTGTTCTTGGTGGATTTCATCTTTCTGCTGCAAATGATCCTGAATTAAGAGAGATTATAAGCTCTTTTAAAGAGCTTGGAATAAAGAAAGTAGCTCCCTGTCATTGCTCTGGAGAAAGGTGTAGAAAACTTTTTAAACAAGAGTACAAAGAAGATTTTATAGAAAATGGTGTTGGAAAAATAATTAAAATTTAAAATGGATGAGAAAGAAATAGAAAAGGATGAAAAAAATATAGAAAAACTCAAACAAGAAGTTCTGAATTGTAAAAAATGTGGACTATGGAAGACAAGAACAAATTCTGTATTGGGGGGAGGCCGTCTGAATTTAAAAGTTATGTTCGTAGGAGAAGCTCCAGGGTTCAATGAGGACTTACAAGGAAAGCCTTTTGTTGGCCAGGCAGGAAAAATTTTAGATGAGCTTCTTGACTTTGTAGAACTTGAAAGAGATAGTGTTTATATTACTAATATTTTAAAATGTAGACCTCCTAAAAACAGAAATCCGACTTCAGAAGAAATAAACCACTGTTCTATTTATTTAGACAGACAAATTCAGATTATTGAACCAAAGATAATTTGTTGTTTAGGAAATTTTGCAGCTGCTTATATACTTGAAAAATTTGATTTAAAAAATAAAATCCAGGGGATAAGCAAAATTCATGGCCAGGTTTTTAAAGTTTTAACTCTTTTTGGGATAATAAAAATAATCCCACTTTATCATCCTGCTGTTGGTACTTATGATAGTACTATGATAAGTATGTTAAAAAAAGATTTTGAAATTTTAAAAAGGGAGATGAAAAATGAAAAAACTTCTTAGAATAGCAATCACCGGTGGTAAGGGTGGAACAGGAAAAAGTACAGTAGCTACAGCTTTAGCAATTGAGCTAGCAAAAAAAAGTAGTGTTTTACTTGTTGATGCAGATGTTGATTGCCCAAATGATCATTTAATTTTAAACATAAAGAGAAAAAAAGTTAAGAATATTTATCAACCAATTCCGAAATTTAATCTTAAAAAATGTAAGAAATGTGGTCGATGCGCAGAAGTTTGCAGAGAAAATGCAATTGTTTTTGTGAAGGGAAAATATCCTATTCTGATTCCAGAACAATGTACTGGCTGTTCTGCTTGTATGATCTCTTGTCCAAATAAAGCAATAAGTAAAGGCAAGAAAAAAATAGGAACAATTTATTCTGGCAAAGCAGGAGAAATTGATTTTTTTTCAGCAGAATCAGAAATTGGTGTAGAAGAAGAGTCCCCAATAATAAATGCTTTGAAAAATTATATAAAGAACAAAGAGAAAAAATATAATTTTGTTGTGGTAGATACTTCTCCTGGAACTCATTGCAATGTTATCTCAGCCCTACAAAACTGTGACCTAGCTTTAGCAGTGACAGAACCCACCCCTCTTGGCACTCACGATTTAAAATTAATTTTAGAGTTATTGAAAATATTAGAAATCCCAACAAAAATTGTACTTAACAGAGCAGATATTGGAAATAAAAAGCTTGTAGAAAATATATCAAAAAAGCTTAAAGTGCAGATAATATCTGAAATTCCTTATAGCAAGAAAATTCTTGAGGCATATTCAAAAGGCTTACCTGTTAAACATAAAAATATAGGGAAAATTACTGAATTTTTAAAATGGCATGCAAATGGATTAATATCTGCCCACTGAGAAAATTTGAGAGACAAGGAAGATTAAATGAGAAGTGGGAAAAGAGGTATTGCGAAACTAAAAATAATTGGAAAAATTGCAGAAGATATCAACTTGAAGAAGAAGGTACAGAGCATCCAGATAATATGTTACCTGATGGTGAAATAGACAAAAGTTTGAAATGAAAAATGAAAAGAATAACAATATTAAGTGGTAAAGGAGGAACAGGGAAAACAACCCTCTCTTCAAACCTAGCAGTACTTCTGTCTAAAAAGAATAAAATAGTGACTGCTGATTGTGATGCTGATGCTCCGAATTTAGCTCTTGCTCTTGGTTTACTTGAGAAAGATTTTTCTTTGTGGGAAAAAGTTCAGACAAATGAGAGAGCAGTTCTCGATGAGAAAAGATGTAATGGTTGCAAGAAATGTTTAGATGTATGTAATTTTGGTGCTATAAAGTGGGATGATAAAAAAAATAAGCCAATTTTCAATAGCTTTTTATGTGAAGGGTGTGGTTCTTGTATGCTTGTTTGTCCTAATAAAGCCATAAAATTAATAAGAATTAGTAATGGAAAAATAGGAATCGCAAAAACAAAGTATGATTTTAGTATTGTTTCTGGACAACTCAAGGTAGGAACAACTGGGAGCGGCAAAATAGTAAGTTTAATAAAAGAGAAAGCCGAGCTGCTTGGAAAAAAAGAAAAAGCTGAAATTATTCTGATTGATTCAGCTGCAGGTATTGGATGCCCTGTAATAGCATCGATACAAGGAAGTGATTTTATTATAGCTATAACAGAACCTACTCCGTCTGGACTAAATGACTTAAAAAGAGCTTTGAGAACAGTCGAACATTTCAGGATTCCTTATGGTATTGTTATAAATAAATTTGATTTAAACAAAAATTTCAGCAGGAAAATTGAGTCATTTACAAAAAAATACAAAATACCTCTACTTGGAAAAATCCCTTATAATAAAAAATTTGTTGAAGCTCTTGTTAATCTAAAACCGATAGTTACAGAATCTGAAAAATATAAGGGATTATTCGAAAAAATTATTAAAAGAATTGAAATCTCTGGTTTCACCTAACTGAAACCTCTTTTTCTCTTTATTTTTAGATTTTTTTAGGTTTCATATTTTTGAAACCTTAATTTGAAGTTTTAGAAAGCTTTATAAATCCAAGATTCATAAAAAATGCATGAAGAAAAGAGATTTTATTTTGGCAATTGGCGCATTAGCTTTCTTACTCCTCGTAATATTTATAAGCTTATTGCTCGGAGATAGATTTCAAGTTCAAAATTGTGGTTGCCCAAAACTTGTTTCACGTAATTTTATATATATTTTTATAATACTTGCTGCGGTTTTTATCGCATCTCTTGTTTATTATCTTACCTCGTTTAAAATAGAAACTCAAAAAAAGATAATGGATAAAAATATAGGGCTGATACTGGGTTTTTTAGATAAAGATGAGAAAGAAATTATTGAGAAACTTATTGAAAATAAAGGAGAAATTATGCAAAATGAATTGACAAGACAGCATGGCAAACTCAAATCTCACAGAGTAATTCAAAGACTGAAGAACAAAAAAATAATTGATATTAAAAAAGCCGGCAGGACAAACTTAATTAAACTAAAGTCAGAACTTAAAAAAGAATTAATATGAAAACGAGAAAACTAGCCATTTTTTTTATTTTGTTTTTTTTCTGTGCGTTTTTCACACAGATTGAAGTAGGTTTTGCAGAAAATGAAATCTGCACAGTTTATTTTACAGGTATCGGATGCAACCATTGTGCAAAAACAGATCCGGTAGTTTTGCCTCAATTAACAAACAAAAATCCAAACGTTGTTGTAATTGAATATGAAATTTATCAACAAGGAGAAAATGCTCCCTTGCTTTATTCATATGACTCTAACTATAATTCAGGACTGGGTATTCCTTTAATTATCTTTGATAAAAAAAATAGTTTAGGAGGAGATTCCCCAATCTTAAATAATATTGAAAAAATGTTGGGTAAGCAGAATAATCCTTGCCC
>CAZOGQ010000070.1:4821-5353 GCA_964579545.1 Candidatus Woesearchaeota archaeon
CTGGAAAACCAAAAATCTGGAAAGATAATAGAATTTTAGTATATCTTAGAAAAGGGGGGGATAATACTATTTTAAAAAAACTTTTAATTAATAATCTTACAGAATTATTAGAAGAAATAGAATATAATGTAGTTAAGCCAGAAGCAGTACCTTTATCTGGAAAAAATATTAATTTTGAAAATGCTATTCAGGTTAATGGCTGGCTTTTTCAATGGAATGGTGAACCAAAAATAAATTATAGTGCATATAATAATCAAAATAACAATAATAAAGGAATGAAAATTGGGACGTGGATTATTTATGTTATTTTAGTCTTATTATTTGTGGTATTAACTGCTTATTTAATTAAAATTAAAAAATGAAAATTAGAAAAATTAGAAGATGGTAGAAGTAACTATTGCTAAAATCCTTTCACTTGCAGCAGTTGATGCAGTAAACCCTTGTGCTCTAGCAGTCTTAGCTTTAATGTTAATAGCGATTTTAACATATAATCCTAAAAATAAAAAAAATGTTTTGTTGGCAGGACTGGCCT
>CAZOGQ010000071.1:0-5351 GCA_964579545.1 Candidatus Woesearchaeota archaeon
ATATTAGAAACAGGGGCATTATCTTGTTTTTCTTTTGGCTTTTCTGCTGTTTCTGGCTTTTTTTGTTCTTTCTCTTTGCCTAAGCCATATTTTTCTGCGTAATATTTGCTGTATCTATATTCATCTGCCATTTTCAAGAAATCACCTCTAATTCCCCAGACCAAAGCTTTCTTAAACAAAGAAAGCAGATATTATAAAATTAACTGAAAAATTGTTTGCTACTTGAATGAGATGAAAAGGCTGCCTATCTGCTGCAAATTATGCTTTAAGGGCAAGCAGAAAAATATAAAATTCTGGGGAATTATGGTGAAAAAGGTTTTATATTAAAGACTAAGTAGTTTCCTTCTCTTTGATCATGGTCGCGCTGAACATCCCATCCAGCCCTTGAGTATTTCTCGTCTATCATTGTAATCACTCTTACAGTAGTTTCTTTTGGGATTAGATAACGCACTGAAGTTTGTAAATTTTTGCCAAGCTCTTTCCCTAAAATCAAGTCAATTTCCTTCTCTAGTTTTGAAAGATCTTCTTCTTCTTCTTTTGTGATTTTAGACACATCTTTCGGATTTACAACCATTTTGATTTTCTTATATCAGAAATTGAAAACCACATAATTTATTATGTGGTTAATAAGCAATCAGTTACTGTTTCCAATTTCTGACTATCCTAAAAACCCAAAACAAACCACATACTTTAGTATGTGGTAAAACACAAGGTTTTTATGATTATTTTAATTAATAATTATAAGAAAAACTACTTTACAAAGATTTCTATTGTTACTATTTTTAAGTTGTATAAATAATATTGGTTTTATTTAAATTTTCCTCAACCTAATCTCGCTTTTTTTCACCTCACCTTTCACTTCATCACCTGCCTTTAACCCTGCTTTTTTCAGGAGTTTGGCAGGAAAAACTACAACATATTTATAATATGTTTTGCCTTTTGTTTTTTTTGATAATTGTTCCTGGATTTTCATTGTTTATTTTTTTGTTTATTCTTGTTTTTTATTTCTTTATCTTCTTGTTTTATTTCAGCTTTTTTTTCATTGAAACATAACCTTCTCGTATAAAATAACCTCTTTTCTTGTAAATTTGAAATGCTTTTGTTTTTTTAACTGAATTTAAACCCATTTTCTTAATTCCTCTTTTTTTAAAATACTGTTCTGCGTAATCCATTAACTTTTCCTCGGCACAACCTTGCCCTTTTTCAGCTCATCAAAAACCTTAAATAATCCAAACATAATTCTAGAATTATGAGAACAATACAAGAGATAATGGAAGAATGTGATGGGCTTGAGAAAAAAGGTTTAAATGAATGGCAAGCCACAGAGCAATTAAGTGATGAGGAATTTAAGGCCTGGTATATCCAAGACAATCGTAGATGGTGGGTGAAATATAGATGATATGCATTAAGAAAATAAAACAAATAAGAAAATAAAACAAATAAGAAAATAAAATGTACGAAGCAAATTCAAAAAAACAGCCGAATCTGGTGTATGTATTTGACGAATTCAAGTTACCTGGAGAGTCAATTGCCGAACATCCAAAACTAGAGAATCACGGCAGAGTAACTGAAACTTTGGAATTCTCTTTAGAAACCCCAACAGCAGACATTAAATTGATTGATATACTTAAAGACTGTAATAGGTTTCCAGTATTTATGATGGCAGAAAAAGGAGATTATGATGTTACAATAAGCTATATACGAAGTATTTTATCTGAAAAAGCATTAAGAGAGAATAATATAATGGTTTATATTCATAAATTAGACACAAGCAAATAGTTTTTCTTCACGCCTTTTCTCCCCTAATTTGCGCTACACTAAAAAACAACAATTATATCATAGTATAATAATTCTTATAAAGATTAAAAAATATCATGTACTATGGCAGAAGCAGTAACAAAGCAGATATATGAAACAGGCGTTTTCACATACGATTTTATCCCACTACAAGACTCTGATAATATAATGGCAAACGTTCAGAGGTTCTGTGAAGATAATGGTAAACTCGTAGTTCGTTCGCCAACCTTTCATGATGAATATAGTGAAGGAATGTGTGTTAGAAAACGTGAACAGAAGTTTATGTCATATCATATTGATGGAACATCCATGGGAATCTTTTATACAAGACTTTTAATGCCTCATCCTGAGATCAGATTAAAACAAAAAGGAAAAATTGATATTAAATTTGTTTCTAATGAACCTGTTGATGAACTTGTTGAAAAAATTATTGGATTAGGTTATGGCTCGTTGGGAAAAGGAGAATAAATTTTTTTCACTCTTCCCTCAGCACAACCTTCCCCTTAGACGCCTCGGCTTTCACTTTTTCCTCTCTCTATCCCAATACAGGCTCATGAAAGGGCATTTTTGTTCATACTGCTGTATATATTCTTGAGCTTGGTTTAAAAAAAGAAGAAACCCTGGCTCTATTCTTTATTTCCCTCTTCCCTTCTGTTCTTGTCACGCAGAAGTTGTGTGCTGAATAGGCAAAAATCTTTTAAGTTACTTAAGATTATATCAGAAAAATAAGGGCTATGTGTTGGTGTGATTAATTCGATTCCTGTTCTTTGCTGTAAGTCATCAAAGACTCTGTGATTAGTTTCTTGTGTCAGGGATGTGACTACAAAAACAAGACTTGATTTGCCATAATAATCGCTAATTTTTGTGCCTTCAACAAGTGCTTCTGGTCTTGAAATAATAAGTATATACCTAAGTTCTAAGTTATCATCAAGTGAAGCATAAGAAATCTTATTTGGATTTTTAGGTTCCTTAAAATCAAAATTTTCATGAGGGGCATATTTAAAAATAATCTCCTTGGGGCTTTTTTCTGATTGGCCTAGCCTCGTAGTTGTTATAGGATCTAGGCGATAAATTTCTGCCATCTGTCCTGATTCATTTTCAGGCTCCTTAAATCTTCTTTGCATAACCATCTTATTTATCTGTTTATGTGGTTTTTAAGAATTATTGCATAGCAGTATATAGTTAAATAAATCCTAACCCTATTCTCCCCTAATTTATGTTGTGGGATGGATGGCTTCTTAAAAAAAGAAAAAACAAAAGAAAGGAAAAAAGCAGAAACATTCAAGCCAGAACTTCCTCAATCTTGCTGATAAATCCATCAGCATCTCCTAAAGCTGTTTTTGCCATCTCTCTTGTAATGCTTGGAGTTGCGTCATACTGTGCAGTTTCTCTTTTGGTTTTAGTTTCGATGAGTTTTATTATCAATTGCTCGCTGAGTGCATAAGCTCTTGTGAGCTTATGAATATCTTTTGCCTCTAGAGTTTTTCCATTGTTTTTATCTCTATTGATATAATTGTACTCTAAAACTGTAATTGTTGCTGCATGGCTTTTTGACTTAAAACCAAACTTTGCAAGCGCAGAAAGGGCAGAGGTGTACATTGCATAATAAGAGACAATAATAACCCAGTCATACATTTCAAAATCAGAAGGAAGGTTAAGCACTTTTCTTAAGTTTTCTGCTCTGAAATCTTAAACATAAGGTTAGCAACACTAAAGTTCTTTCTTGATTTTGCTAAAAACAGCTTTTCTAGCTTTTTGTGCTCCTCATTTTTGAAAAGCTGCTCTTTTTTCAAAAATCTTTCAATTCGTTTTTTTAACATCTCATTTCTGTTCATGCCGCAACCCTCCAGAATAATTCATGGCCATATAAAGATATTCCATATTCTCTAGCCTCTTTTCCTACGTTTAATTCTTTTGCTCCTAACATTTTTTTAAGCTCCCCCACATCTGTTATTAAAGGGCTGACTTTAATATTATGCGAATACTGGTAACTTGCGCACTCTCTTTCTATTGCTTCTCTCAGGTTTTTATTTTTTAAGTCGTTCACTATAAACATTAAGTCTATATCAGATTGTTTAGTTGAAATACCTTTTGCATAACTTCCAAACAAAATAATAGAGAATATTTCAGAAATGTATTTTTCTGTGAGTTTTTGTATTAATCTCTCAATAACCTCTTTTAGCTTTAGATTTTTTTTGTAGAGCTCTTCTTTTTTGAGCATATCCAATTCCTGAAGAAGGTGTTTTGTTTTTGTGCTTTCAAGGCTAAGCGTGCATTGCTTAGAATTGCCAATTTTAGAAATTTTGACAATTCCTTCTTTTTCCATCTCGTTTATATGGTTGTAAGCGGGCCTGTAGCCAATCTTTATTTTCTTAGAAATATCTAATATGGTTAATCCTTTATCAAGTTCTTTTCTCATTAACCCTATGATTTTAAGCAGCGTTTTTTGTCTCATTTGTATTATTCACTTAATGAATAATACTATTCACTTTAGTTTTTAAATCTTTCTGTTCCACTTTATTTAAACTTTCCTCAGCACAACCTTCCCTTTCCTTACCCCTTCCAGATAACCCCATAAAGCTTAACTACAAACAGATAACCACGTTTTTCTGCTTCACAGAAATTGGAGTTTGAGATTTAGATAAACAAAAACCATTCAAATACTCTGAGTATTATAAAAAGAAGTATGGGGGTATGAAAAAGGGAAATTAATTTATTCGCTTAGATTTAGCCCTGCCCTATTCAATATCTCCTCTGAGAGACAGGAAAATCATCTGGATAAACTGTAAGCCTCGCCAACCCTTTTAATGAAACTCTTAAATCACTAATTTTCCTACCTTTACAATTATTAATAGCAGTTCTTAGCTTTGAGGTTGCTTCTTCTTTAGTTTGCCAACCAGAACTTAGATTTATGTTCTTATACTGAATAAATGCCTGATTTTTATGTCATGTATTGCATACTGCTACAACCACGCATTGGCAATTATTATCTCCGTAATTTGCAGTATATATTGGTTGGGACCCACGGACATCTGAATCAAAAGTATTTTTCACACGAATCCTGTCAGTATTTGGCAGAGAAACAATAGATACCTCTAAAGTTTGCAGAGGTATTTTAACTCCGGTGCTTCTTAAACAATCACTACAATAAGCAGTATTAGGATCAAGATTATCTGCCATGTTTTGATAAGTAATCAGTAGTTTTTAATTATTTTTGTGTTAGAATACACTATTTTTTTCTATATATTCTGCTGTGTTGTTTATTGGGAGTTATACAACACAGCATTATAACCGAAAGGCTTAAGTAGTTCTAAGATATAACATATGTTATATGAAAAAACCAATTAGTTTTAAAAAGTATCATAAGTTACTTATCGAAACCGCTAGACAGAGAGTATTAGAAGTCTTTTTTAGATTCCCTGAAAAAGAGTTTAGTTTAAGCGATTTGGCAAAAGAGGCAAAAGTAGCAAAAGCCAATATTGGGGCTATTTTAGATGAGCTAGCTAAAATAGATTTTATTCAGATTACAAAGTTAAGCAAAATATGGAGGATAA
>CAZOGQ010000072.1:0-5342 GCA_964579545.1 Candidatus Woesearchaeota archaeon
ACCCATGTAACTCCGACTATTATGCGTCCTATTATTGGAATAAATACTAAGATAAGAGAAATCACCCTTACAATTATCATTGCAAGAAATAAAACAAGACTCTGCTTTGCATAGAACATAACGTATTTGTCGTCTTTTTTTGCCAATAATGCAATAATAAAACCAATTATACTGAGGAATACTGCTAAAAATGCAAATAACTTACTGTCGCCCATATCATTTTTCTCTGTTTGCTTCTTCACCTGTTTTTTTCTTTTCTTTGCCATTAAATACTATAACAAAAATTAATTTATAAATCTTTCTTTCTGCTAAATTAAGTCTCTTAAGTCTCTTGTATGACGTCCCTCACGCCCTAAATAGGCTATATTACAATTCAAAATTAATTTAATATAAGGATTACAAGAGCTTACAAAATTCGCCAAATGATAAATCCTAAATGGTAAATTCATCTGATTATTAATATTATTTTATTGATATTGATGTATTATGGGGTGATTTAGACTAGGGGCAATAAAAGAAAAATAAATGGGGACTTCATTTTGAAGAGATACCTATGGTTTTCAATTTCTGACATAATTATTCCTACAATCTCAATTTTAAAGTTTTTTCACTACTCTCTTCTAACAGTTTTAATTATATTTCTCACTATATAAAACTTTAAATATAAAGACATTTTTATACAAACATGAAAAAGGTGTTTATATTTATTTTAGTGTCTTTAATCTTTGCATCTACTTTTGTTTTTGCAGATACAATAGTTCCTGGTAGTGTTGATTCTAATGGTAGAACTAAAAGCAAATTTTTAATATCAGAAAGTATATTTGTGGAGCAGGATATTGGTATTTGTGATTATAATAAAACAGTTTCTCTCTATATTGTAGAAGATAAGAAAAAATGGAATCCAGGAGATGAGCTAGTTGATGTTAGAGGCAAGCCACAAGAAATTAAGACAGATGCAGCAGGTAAGATAGTTAATCCAATAAGAATCTGGGAAAATCCTGAAAAAGGAAAATATGATATTGTTATTAATTGCGATAACAGTGGTAAATATAATAGTATTAATGATCGAGTAGATGATCCTAGCATAGTGGGTTTTAGTGTTGATGCTCCTACTGGAAAAGGCGAAGTGGCAGTTGGAGAAAAAGATTTAGGAGATTATTCATGGCAGTATGACCCAGAGTCCCATATTTTATTAAATGAAATGCTACAGCTTAATTTAATCACAGAGAAGGAAAATATTTTATTAAAAAACATAACTTTAGAAAATTTTGGAATAGTAGGGAGTGTAGAGAAAATAGAAGTTTATTTAGACATATCCGGAAATGGTAAAATAAGTGGGACAGATAAAAAAATAGGGGGGGCCCAGTATGCGAATAGGGTGGTTGTTGCCTTAGACTATGAGCTAGAAAAAAATGCTTCAAAAAATATTCTTATTGCTTATGTTATGAAACCACAAGCTAAAGGAAACCTTAGCCTTAAGGTTTTATCTCTTTATGGAGAAGGTGCAGGTTCAGGAAATGAAATTAAATTTTCTGGACTTCCTCTAAAGTCTGGAATAAAGACAATTCTGCCTGCTAAGTCTTGTGTTGGTTTATTGACTTTAAGTTTGCCTGATGTTGTGGAGCCAAATATTAATGTGACCGCCGAAATAGATAATTTAACTGGATGTGAAGGCATGACAGTAAAACTTCAATTAAGTCCATGCACTTCTCTATCAAAAGTTTTTACTTGTTCTTGCGAGGTAAAAGGTTCTGGCTGTGACTGCAGTTTTAAATCCACAACTAAAAATAGAACTTATTGGGCATGTATAGACAAGAACAATGATACAGATATGATAGACTTCGGTGAAAGTGTTTCTGCTGAATTAAAAATTAAAAGAGGAGAAGAAGTTGAAGAAAAGGAAGAAGAAGCAGAAGAAGGAAATGTGACTGTTGAACTGACAGGAGAAGCCATAAAACTTGGAGAAGGAGAAACTGAACCAAAAAAAGGGTTAGGCATTGGATTGCAATCAAACACCTTTTTCGTAGTCCTTGAGATAACTCTGATTTTAATCTTGTTGATACTTTTCTTAATTTTTGTTACCTTAAGTAAAGGAAGAAGAACAAGAACTAGGAAAAATAATAAATCAGAGTGAAATTATTTTTCTTAAGATAAAGTTTTGTTTGTTAATATTAATTCAAATTTCTAACTTAATATCCCTCAGTTCATTAATTATTAACTTTAATATAACATTCAAGTTGTTTAAATTGTGAGCATATTGTTACTTCTTTAATGATAGACTATCCTATTTGTTAACTCAATTCCATAGGTTTCTCTACCTTTTGTACATAATAAACATAATCTTCCATTTCGTGTTTGTTCATTAATAACATAACCATTTCTTTCAGCAATTCTTGTTAATTTTTCAATACACTTTCTGCTTAATAGACCATGTACTAATATATAAAATCTGGGTTCTTCTTCTATTTTAAAACAAAAGAATGAGCCTGCTCGGATTTGAACCGAGGACCCCCGGCTTTCTTAGCTTTTTGGTTAAGCTAACTGTCTAGCTATTTGCTCTAACGAACAAATGTCATATAAGACCGGTGCTCTAACCAGACTGAGCTACAGGCTCATAACCTTAAGAGACATATAGGATTTTTAAAGGTTTTTGAAGAGAAAATTATTTAATATGAAGTGTATTATAGAAATAATAGAAAATGCAAGGACAACTAGAAGAACTAAGAGAAAAATGGCTTGCTTTAGTTAAGCAATCAAAAATCAATGAAGCATTTAAACTTTATTGGCAAGAGCTTTTTCCAATTATTGAAGAAAAATTTCTAAATGAAAATAAAGTTGCTGAGAAGTATGATTGGCTTATACTGCCAGCTGGACTAGAAGCCTCTTATTATATTTTCTTAGTTAAGTCAATTAAGCCGAGAAAAGTGTATTTTCTTGGAACTAAGGAGTTTAAAGAGCAGTTCTTAGATAAGATTATTGAAAAAACTGGATTAAAAGCTTCTGATTATGTTGTTGATACTTTAGAGTACAATGAAATGGATGCTGCAGATGTTTATGAAAAAATAAGGCAGAGATTAGATTTATTTTATAATAAAAAAGTTGTTCTTGACTTAACTCGTGGAAAAAGAATAATGTCTATAGGCGCAGGAATTATTGGAGCTTTTTTTGGTTTTGATTTAGTTTATATTGATGAAGACTGGCTTGATGATATTAAGAGAGGACTGCCAGGTACAGAAAAACTTGTGACAGTTAAAAATCCTTTTGATGTTTTTGGAGATTTAGAAGGAAGACAAGCAAGAGAATTATTTAATCATTATAATTACGGAGCAGCATTATATTTTTACAAGAAGCTGAGGGAAAAAATAGCTGATCCAAGAAAAATAGAAATTGAAGAAATTTTATCAGAAGCTTATTTACATTGGAATTCATTTAATTTTAAAGCTGCTTTACATAAAATGAATACACTAATAAAAAAATCAAAACAATATGGTATAAAAATAGATCTAAATATACATAAGAATTTAGAAGCCTTGAAGATTTTAAATTCAATTGATATTACAAAGCCAGAACAAGTAAGTGATGATTTTAACTTACATATAATAATTGATTTATATGTTAATGCTTTAAGAAAAGCAGAAACTGGATTATTTGAAGATGCAATTGGTCGTCTCTATAGAGTTTTAGAACTTATTTCACAAAACAGACTTAAACAACATGGAATAGAAACATCTGCTCCAAATTTAGAAAAATACGCAGAGCAGTACAAAGAAGTAACAAAACAAATTTATGACACTGAAAAACCACTTCCTTTTGAAGTTGGCTTAAAAGACGGATATATTTTATTATTTATATTAAAGGATTATATAATAGAAAATGACGGTATTGAAGATTTAAAAAATATGTTTGGCATAATTAGAGTAAGAGATACTTCTATAATTGCCCATGGCCTTCAATTAGCAGGAGAAAAAGCATTTAACAACATGAATGCTCTTGCAAAAAAATTTATTAAAAGACTCTGCAATAAACAACAGAGAGATATGCAAGAAATAATAAAACAACATAGATTTATTAAGTTGAAACTTTAATATACGACTCACATATTTGCCCACCCATCTACTTCTTGCCAATATTTTGAAATATCTTTCATATATTCTTCTTTTCCAGCAATAAACTTTAGGACATCTTTTAAAGTAGAATAAATTTCTTCTGCAGAACTTAAAACTCGTGGACAATAAATAATTTTTGGTTTTCTTGCTTCACCTTTTGTTTGTGGTTCTAATAATTTTCTAGCTTCTTGATAAATTAAACTAATTAAAACACCTGTATTTTGTTCTAATTCTTTAGCTTTGTCTGACACAAAACAATTATTTGGCTGGTTTTGTAATAATTCAACTTGTTGTTGCATTTCTGATATTTTTGTTTCTAATCCTTGTGATGAGATTTTTAATTGTTCTAATCTATGGAGTGTAGAATACCAGTTACTTATAGGTTTTTCTGAATATCTTTGTAACAATTGTGTTCTATGTTCTGGATCTTTCTTCCATCTTATTAGCTCTTCTAATCTTTGTTGCGCATATAATAAGTCAACTTGATGTAAATCAATTCTTGGCCCTTCACAACCACTAAAACGATAATTTTCTGCATGAGGATTTCTTATAAGAAGCTCTCCAATATGTAATTTATTTATTGTTTCTTCATTTAGTCTATCTATAACAATTATACTTCCTAAACAGTCTTTAATAGAGAGCTTTTTTTTGCTATCATCAAAATAATATAATCTATCAAAAGTTCCATCTGATTTATGTTCAGATGTAACTTTATCACCGATAGTCTCAATAGCAACTTCTCTGTCTTTATGTTTTACAAAATGATATTTTGCCATTTCTATAATCTTTATACATTATTTTCAATCAACTCAGAAACAAAATTCTGAGGTTTTCACCTCAGAATTATAATGTAAAAGGTACTTTTAAAGGTTTTGAGAGAGAAATTAATACAATTCTCCGATTTTAGATTTAGGAATTAAAGCTGTTCCAATTAAGTAACTATATACATCATAATAAAAAGAGTGAGATAGCCTGACATCAATAACTACTTCTGCTCCTATTTCTTTTCCTTTTATTACCATTCTTCCTAAAGCACCTTCCTGAGAATTACCTCTACTTCCTTTAGTAAAAATACAATTATAATTGCTCAAAGATATCTACACACTTTTAGTGTGTAGCATAACTTATTTCTATTTGATTTAATTAACATGAATGAGCTTGACTTTAGCTCATTGAATGAGTCTCAATGTAGCTAGAGCTTTCTCTTTAATAAACTTTACGGAGGTAAAAATGGAA
>CAZOGQ010000073.1:0-5273 GCA_964579545.1 Candidatus Woesearchaeota archaeon
TTTTTATTTGTGTTTAGTCTTCTATACTATCAGCAGGAAAGCCAAGTTTTATAAGTATTGGTTTTACTTTTTTCCTGTGCTTTCCTTGAAGTTCTATATTTCCATTTTTTATTGTTCCACCACATGCTAATTCTGTTTTCAATTGCTTTGCAACTGATTTTACATCTACTTCTTTGCTTAATCCTGTTATGATTGTAGTTATCTTTCCGTATCTTCTCTTTGCTTTACTTATTTTTATTCTCTGTTCACTTTTTGCTATTCCTTCACAAACACAGGCCTGTTTTGGCAGGCCACATTTTGGGCATATATCCATCTTGTTATATGATGAACATGATTTTATTTTTTGTTAGAGTTTTTATTCTAGCAATTGCTTTTTTTATTTCATGTATTTTTGCTTTGCCAGATTTACTTGCTGAGATCCTTGCTTTTATCAACTCAACTTCTAATTCTTTTAATTTTTCTTTTTTCTCTTTCTCTCCAAGCTTCATAATTTCTTTTGTTTTTATTATAGCCATTTTTATTTTTCTTTATCTTTTTCTTCTTGTTTATTTTTTTTAATTTTTTCTTTCAGATTTTCGTCTATTTCTATTTTATCAGGCATTTTTTTATCTGGGGATAAAATACTTACTTTAACTCCAACAACTCCAGCGTTTGTTCTTGCAATAGCTTTTGCAGAATCTACTATTTTCGAGGTTTCTCCTGCCTTTATTAAGTGTCCTTGAGGTGGAGAAAACCTCCAGGTTCTAGCTCTCTCACTCGGAAGCTTCCCACTTAATCTTATTTCTACACCCAGCGCTTTTGCCTGTATAATTCTTTGTAGGGCTCTATAAGCTATTGTCTTAAACCTTAGGGAACCGAATCTTTCTATTGCTATGGCTATTTCATCTGCAACTGTCTGTGCATCGAATTCAGGTTTTATTATTTCTTGAATTTTAATATGGGGATTATCTAACTTGAACCTTTTCCTTAAAGTTTCTGTTAATTTATTTATTTTTTCTCCTTTCCTCCCAATAATAAATCCTGGCTTGTTCGTGAATATGAGTATTTTTTCTCCAATTGGCGTGTACTCTATCATAACATTTCCTGCTCTTCCCTTACCAAGAGAGTTCTTAATAAATTCTTTTATTTCGAGTTCATCTTTCTTAAACTGAACAAATTTTTTTTCTTCCATTTTTATTTTGTTTGTATAACTACGTGTGTTCTTTTAAATCTAGTTGAACCAAATCTTTTATATGGTCTGGAGGCTTGATTTGCTCTTGCCATAATTTTAATTTTATCTGTATCAAGACCGACAACAGAGGCATTTGCATAAAGTGATTTTAGTAGTTTAATAAAATATTTTGATGCTTTAACAGGATATCTTCCTGACATCATTCTTTTTCCCTTCCTGTGGGGGATTTCTCCTTTAAAAGGAACTGCAATTTTTTTTCTTTCAACATCTCGAAGTATTTTTATCGAATCTTCTATTTTTTTGTTTTTTATAAATTTACAGATATACTTTGCATGAAGTGTTGATATTGGTAGATCTTTTGCTCTAACAACCGCTTCTGTTTTTTTTGGTTTCTGTTCTTTTACTCTTTCTGTTTTTTTTGCCTTTTTCTCTTCACTCTTTCCTTCTTGTGTTTTCTCTTTTATTTTTTTCTGTTTCTTTCCTTCTTGTTTTTCTTCTATTTTACTTTCTACTTCTTCTTCGCTTTTCTCTTCTTTATTCTTCTCTTGCTTTTGTTGTTTATTTTTTTCTTCAGCCATTTTTTATTTTATTTAATTTATTTTACAGATAATGCAGCGGAACTTCTTGTTGCTCCGACTCCTGGTGCACCATGTTGTACTTTACCTCTTGTTTGAGCAAATTCACCAAGCTTGTGACCAATCATTTCTGGAATTATTTTAATTTGTTTGTATTGTTTTCCATCGTGGACGTAGATAACCATCTCGACCATGCGGGGTACTATTACTAAATTTCTAGAATGGGTTCTTATTGGTTTATTTTTTGCTATTTTTTTCTTACATCTATTTATAAAGTTCTCTATCAGATCAAACTGCCTTAAAACAGTTCTTCTAGCTGTTGAGGTAAGAAGTTTAGCAAACTCACGAGTATCTATTTCTTTTAATTCTCCTAAGCTTTTTCCTCTATATTGAAATTCTTTCATCTTATCTTCTTATTTTTTCTTTTGTCCTGTTCGTCTTGGTCTAAGTAAACCGACTTTTCTTCCGGGAGGGGCATCTCTCTTAGCTATCTTACTTTTTATTCTTTTGCCTCTTCCAGAGCCAAAAGGATGGTCTATAGCATTCATTTTTACAGCAGATGTTCTTGGCCATAACTTGCTTCTTGCCTTCATCATGTGGAATTTCTTGCCTGCTTTTATTACTGGTTTTTCTCCTCTACCAGTTCCTGCGATAATCCCAATTGTTGCTCTGCATTTCTCATTAAAAGGAACTTCTTTTTTAGATGGTAACAATAGCAAAACTTTATTTTTTACTTTTTTTACAACAAGAGCAGAATTTCCACCACTTCTGATTAATTTACCCCCATCTCGGGGCTTTATTTCTATATTGTAGACTCTTGTTCCTGTATCAATGTCTTTTAGCTGTAGAATATTTCCTGGACTTTTTTCTCTGCTTAGTTCCTGGCCCTCCATCATATTCTGACAGGCAGGATTATAAAATATCTCTTTCTTATTTTTATTTTCAACTATAATTTTTGCTAGCGGGGCTGAATGTCCTGGAGAGTTTAAAAGTTTCACTACTTTCGCTTTGATTATATCATCTTTTATATATCCAAGCTTATACCTATATGCTTTTTTTCTAACCCTATAAGTTGAGCTTCCATGCCCCCTTGCTTGTTGAATTATGCGTTTTCCCATTTTATCCTTATATCATGCCAAGTTTAGTTGCTATATCAATAGCAGGATTTTCCTTTGCGAGTTTTATATATGCTATTTTTTTACCTTTTCTTATTGAGGTATTTACCTTTTCAATCTTCACATTAAAGAGATCCCCAAACCGTTTTTTTATTTCAGGTTTTCTTACTTTTCTATCTATAATTACAATTATTGTGTTTTTTAATTCAATTAATTTAATTGCTTTTTCTGTTATTATTGGTTTCATCATCATTTTATTTTGCTTCTTTATTTTTTAAATAATCTGGAATTGGAAATTTACTAAATTCTGGAAAAAGTTCCTTGTGATATACAAGGCGGGAAAAACACTCTGCTTCAAGTTTTGCATCTTCTAGTGCGTTATGTTCTTTTCTTTCATCTTGCATTCCGCAGAATCTTAATGTTTTGCTTAAATCCATATCACTTTTTTCTTTGTCAATTAAAAAGTTACCATGAATGTTTTTATAAATTATTTGAGCAATACTATGTAAATCAAAACACCTGTAATGAATTGGAAATTCTATATTATATTTTAATGATTTTATTCTTAAAAACGTCCAGTCAAATTGAGGATTTTGACAAATGATATTTTTAATCTTGCTATTTTTAAACCATTGGAAAAATTTAATTATTAATTGTTTTTGTGATTGCTTTTTTGAATCTCTTAGCTCTTGTTCTGTTTTTCCTATAATCTCTTGAACTGTTTTTTCTGCACTAGGTATATTTATCATTTCGTCTTCATCATCTATTCTACATTCATCTATGAACTCTTCTCTTGATTCTAGGTCAATGGCTCCGATTTGCCAGATTCCACATTTGTTAAAATCTATTCCGCTTGTTTCTATATCTACTACTATCATTTTCCTGTTGATTTTTTTCCTAAATTTTCAAGAGTTTTAATTGAGTTTTCAGTATAAACAACAAGTCTGCCAGGCTCTCCTAGAGCTAAATCTTTAACACCCAGCTTATCAGCTTGTTTTATTTCAATTCCTTGTATTTTATATTTTTCGTTATTGCCAAGAACAAGCAGCATACCCTTGCTTTTTTTGTATTTTCTTCCTCTTAATTTCCCCTTACCAGCTCTAATTTTCCTCTTTTGTAGTGCCACATTGTACAGCTCATTAAGAATTTTTTTCAACGAAGAAAAAAATTCTTTTGTCTTAAACTGTAAGATTCTTGATTCAACAATTATTGGTAATTTTGGTATTGTTTTTTTATTAAGAGTTTGATACCTTTTTTTTAATAATTCTTGGTTAGAAGTTGCAGCTAATGCAATCTTTAATGCAAATAATTTTTCTTTTTTATTTATTTTCTTTTTCTCTGCTTTAAGTTTTGGGGGGTGCGCTCTTCTTCCCCCTCTTGTCCCTGAAATTGTAGCGCCCTGCCAATAAAACCTATCCCCCCGCCTCCAAAATATTTTTCTTGGAACTCTGCTTATTCCGTGCCCATAAGATGTTTTCCACTTATTTCTTCTGTGTTTTATTTTACCCGAGGCGCTTGCTTTGTTTCCTGCAAGGACAGAATTAGAGTATGGTTGTTTTTCTCTCAATTTTTTTACTCTCTCAATTTTTTTTATTATGTCTTCTCTTATTTGCCATGAAAAAAATTCTGGCAGCTCTATGTCCTTGATTTTCTTACCTTCTACACTCAAAATTGGTACTTTCATTTTAAATTCAATAATTCATATTGTTTTTTTTCTTGCTTTCTTGTTTTCCTTAAAGAGGCAGTTATAAGCAGCTGTCTTTTTTGTGTTCCCTGAACACTTCCCTCTAAGATTATATAGTTTGTTTTTATCTTGCCGTAGTGCTTAAACTCTCTGTCTAATTCAGAAGCATTTCCAATTTTAATTATCCTTTTATTATAGCTTATTCTTGTAAACATGCCAAGCTGACCTGCCATTGGCACTCTGAAAGTTACTCTTGCAGGATGCCAAGGACCAAGACTTCCTGGCCTTCTCCTTCCTTTTTCAGATTTATGGCTTTTTAAACCTATACCAAATCTTTTTATTGGACCTTGAAATCCTTTTCCTTTTGTCAAACCACGAACATCTACTAGCTTGCTTTTGATCATATTAGAGATAGCTATCTCTTTATTTAGGTACTCCATGATAAAGCTAATTTTTTCATCTGCAGAACCTACAAGAGAAATCTCAGCAATATCTGGCTTTTTCTTTATAGAAGTTTTTTTAACAACCGAATAAATAATGAGCCTTATGTCTTCAAAATTCTTTAACTCATCAAGTTCTTTTTCAGTTATTTTTTTCTTTTGTTTTGGCAGTTTAATTTTTTTCTTCAATATCTTATCAAGATTTTCATTTAATATTTCCCTAACAATCTTCCTATTTTTATACACTCTTATAGATAAAATTCTTATTGGGGGGCATTCAAGTATTGT
>CAZOGQ010000074.1:0-5166 GCA_964579545.1 Candidatus Woesearchaeota archaeon
CAATCATTTCTATTTTAATAGAAACCGTCCTTGGTATGGGCGTTCTCATTATATCATGAAGAACTTTATCATTAGTTGGCAAGTCAATAATTCTCTTATGTACCCTCATTTCAAATCTATCGAAGGTAGCTGTTCCGTCTCCACAGGGGCTTTTTCTTGTTGTAACTTTCAGTTTTTTTGTTGGTAAAGGAATTGGACCATTAATTACAATTCCTGATTTTCCAGCTATTTCTTTTATCTCACTACAAATAGCATTAAGTGCATTTATATCAATACTTCTCAATTTTATTCTTACTTTTGCCATTTTTCCCTGTATCTTTATTTATTATCTATTAAAATTTAAAGGAAAATGCTTTAAAAAACTTTGCTTGTTCTTAAAGTTTTTTAAATTAGTAATCTCGCTCGACTTCGTTCTGTTTCATTGCGTAATTTATCTTCTTCATCAAATCAGGATTTGTTAATTATACCGTTATTAATTTAATTATTAGTTTATAAGATGCTATTAAAAATAAACAATATTGGTTGTGAAAATGTTAAATTTTAGAATTTGCTTTACTGTGCGAGATATCTCATAATACATCTTACATTACAATAAAATATATAAATATCCTCATAGATAATATCAAAGTAAATAAAATGCGAAATAAGGGTCAAAAACTAGAAAAAAGGTTGTTATTATACCACAAAAAATTATACCAGCATTAGAAGATTGGGTGAGAGATAGTAAGGAACCAGATAAACCTTTATTAATTGTAGGTTATAATACTTATAGCCCCAGACAAATTCTTGAAGAGGTTAGAGGCGATACAAAATTTGGGAGAGAATTTTTAACTAAAATCCAAAATTTAGCAAGTGAGTATGGGGTAAATATACCTCTTCATTGAGCTTTGAGCTATCTATCAAAAATAATATAAACTTCTATGTATTATTAAGTTCATGAAATCAAAAAGACTGCTTATTTTTTTATTAGTAATTATTGTTTTATCAGTATTTGCTTATTTTAAGCAAACTGGTTTTGCTATAAAAAATGAATTAGTTATGGCTAAAGTTATTGACATTACAGATGGTGATACAATTAAAGTTATTTTTGATAGTGAGGATGGTGTAAGTAAAATTAGACTTCTTGGCATTAATACCCCTGAAAAGAAAATGCCCCTGTATAGTGAGGCAAAAAATTTCTTGATGCAGGTAAATGGTTCTTTTGTTGAGTTAGAATTTGATAAAGAAAAAAAAGATAGGTATGATAGATATTTAGCTTATGTTTTTTATCAAGATAAGTTGGTAAATGAGAAAATTTTGCGAGCTGGATTAGCAACAAAGTATATGTATTCTGATTTAAAATATAAAAAGCGGATAATAGAATCTGAAAATTATGGAAAACAACAAGAAATTGGGCTCTGGCAGAGATCAAATGATATATGTGCTGAATGCGTAGACATTGAAATTTATAATGGGGCAGATAAAGATGACTGTGAGCCTGGAATTGAATATATAAAACTTACAAATTTATGTAATTTTAATTGTAATCTAAATAGTTGGACAATTAAAGATGAAGCAAATCATATTTATAGATTTGAGAATATACTAAAGGCAGAGAGTTTTGTAATACTTTACAGCGGGGTCGGCGAGGACACAAAAATGAGTTTATTCTGGCAAAATAAAGGCTGCGCCTCAATCTGGAATGATGACTCTGATTCTGCGTTTTTGCGAGATAAAGAAGGCGGGCTTGTGGTTTATGAAAGCTATTGAGATTCAAGTAGTTTGAGCATAGAGTTTAATTCCAAATCGTTTTGCTCCCGCTTTTTTCTCTTCTTTTAAATCTTGTTCTAGTTTGCTCCCCAGTACATCCATTCTTATATGAGTTTTCTTTAATCTGACTTCTATTTTTCTATCAGGATTTTTTTCTGATATTTATTTAATATATTGATATGTTTCTTTTAACGAATCAAGTTGTACTGAAAGAACTTTTGGAGATATGAATATTAGTCCAATGGTGTTGCCTTTGGCTTGCCATATATTTTTTTAAAATGTCTAACTCCTTTAGAAAGATCTTTAATGAGTTCTTTATAATTTCTCTCCACATTTTCTGATTTCATATTAAATTAAAGACTTCAATATTTTTAGACATTTGTATTATTAAGAATATACAATAAACACAAAAACCCTGACACGCCACGGGTGTCAGGGCTCTCATCTCAGCCATAAGGGAGATGAGCATGAAATAACACATTGTTACTGGGTTTGAATCTGGCCTTGTTGTTGTTTTGTTTCTGGCTCATGTGTTATATGCATTAATGAAAGTAAAGAATCAAGGAATCTTAAAAATATTTCTAATACAAATATAAATATTAAGTAGTAGAGTATCTGATTAAATAAAGCAGGTATTTCCTTAAATTGCTCTACTAATTTTTGGAAAACAAAAAAGTCCGGAGTAATAAGAAATATAACAAGAATTGTAAATGGGAACATCTTGGCCAAGTCCTTTGCCAAATCTCTTTTATAATAAGTAACAATCCTTATTGAAGATATTATTGCAGCTGTAATAAGTAATACTTGGGAGGTTGGAGTTTTAGACAAGAAAAGCAAGAAACAAGCAAATACAGAAAACCAAAAAACAACTAAAAAAGGCACGATTATAATGTATTCTAACAAGAAAAAAGCTATTGCAATAATTTTACTTAAAAAAGGATGTACTGTTGTATTATACTGGTTTAGATTAAGCTCAACAATATCTTTTTTTGCAATAAACCTATAGAACTTCCATATAAAAACAGCATATATAACTATTAAAACTGTAAAAAGCAGTAAATCTATTATTGTTTTATAATGCGGCGGTACAGAACTCACTGATGCATTGTATGCATCTACCACCCCTTTTACAATACTACCAAAAGACATATTATTTAATATAAAATAGCATTTTTAAGCTTTTTCTTGTTGGTGCTGTTAAGCAAATGGGTGATGACTCGTCTCAAGCTTTAATTTTCTGTAGATGAACAGATTATATCAATATTTTTTTAAGCGTTTTGGATTAATTACCTGACGTTTACTTTACAGCTTGCATTTTCATTAAATTTAAATATACAGATTTTTTATTGTATTTATGTTAGACATAAAATTGATAAGAGAAAAAGCAAGGGGGATTAAGAAAAATCTAAAATTAAGATTTGATGGTTCTAATAAACTAATCGATAGCTTATTAGAGAAAGATGAAGTATGGAGAAAAATTAAGCAACAGGCAGATAATTTGAGAGCAGAAAGAAATAAAATTAGTTTAAAAATTAATGAAGCTAAGAAAAAAAGTTGGGGTGTAAAGGAATTTATAAAACAAGCAAAACAGATTCCAAATAAAATCTTGAGATTAGGGGAAGAAGAAAAACAATTGCAAGATGAAATAAAAACCTTGCTCCTTAAGATTCCTAATTTACTTGACAAATCTGTACCTCCTGGAGAAGATGAAAGTAAAAACAGAGTAATTCATAAGTTCGGAGAAACAAAGAAAGGCAAGGTTCCAGGTTATGGAATCCTTGAAACATTAGACTTAGCAGATATAGAACGGGCGGCCAAGGTTGCTGGTTCAAGATTTTTTTATCTTAAGGGAGATTTAGTGAGATTAGAATATGCTTTAATGTGCTTTGCTCTTGATATATTAAAGAAAAGAGGTTTTACTTTAATTGAGCCGCCATATATGATAAATCGGAAAGCATACGAGGGAGCAGTCATTCTTCAAGATTTTGAAGATGTTATTTATAAAATAGAGGATGAAGATTTATATTTAATTGCAACTTCTGAACATGCACTTGCTTCTATGCATATGAATGAAATTTTAAATCTAAAGAAACCATTAAGATATGCTGGTATCTCTACCTGCTTCAGAAAAGAAGCAGGCACGCACGGAAAAGATACAAGAGGAATTTTTAGGGTTCATCAATTTAATAAAGTTGAGCAATTTGTTTTCTGCAAACAAGAAGATTCTTGGAAAATTCATGAAGAATTATTAATAAATATGGAAGAAATTTTTAAAAAACTTAAACTTCCTTATAGAATTATTCTACTCTGTTCAGGCGATACAGGGGGGGTTTCTGCTAAGACTTATGATCTTGAATTATGGTTTCCTTCTCAAAACAAGTATAGAGAAGTTGGCTCTTGTTCTAACTGTCTTGACTACCAGGCAAGACGCCTGAATATTAAATATGAAGATAAACCAGGAAACATGAAAACCAGAAGGTTTTGCCATACACTAAATAGTACTGCAATTGCAACTGTCAGACCATTGATTGCAATACTTGAAAATAATTTACAAAAAGATGGTAGCATAAAGATTCCTTCTGTTCTTATACCTTATATGAATGGCCAGAAGAGGATTGAGGCTGTGAAGAAGTAAAATTAACCCCTAACTTTCAGCTTCCTATCTCTAATTGTCTCAATAATTTTCTTTATTGTGTAATAACTTCCACCAAAAATCACAACTCCTGGAATTAATGTTATGCCAATTGCAGGAGCAAGTGTAGCTACGCCAACTGCTCCTACAAGTCCTGCACCAAGACTTTCAAATAAAGTTGTTATACGAGGAATATTCTTCCTTACATCTCTTTCTAAAGCATCAAGTTGCATTATATACTTTCCATTCCTAAATAGCTTTATTTTATGCTCTTCTTCTGATACTAATATAGCAACATTGCCATTTTTTGAAGCTGCGATTGCAGCAGAATGTCTGGTGCCGAATCCTTTAAATGCTCTTGTTTTTTTAATCATAGCACCATACACAACAAGATTTCCTTCATTCTCGATTATTGTTGCTCCATCAATACTGGCAAGACTTTTCAGCAGCTTGTTATTTTTGTTATTAATAATACTAAATGGATTAACATTTTGGTCAACAAGAAGTTCATATTTTGGCATTTGTCCTGTAACAACAACAAATAAAGCTCCTTGTTTATTGCTTGCTAATTCCAGAGCGACTTTTATTAGCTTTTGTTTTATTTCCTCGTCTTTTTTTTCTTTTTCTCTTTGTTCTTTTGTTTTCCCCATATAAATTCAAGAAATAAAGTGTTATTAAACTTTTTGTTAAAACAGTATCTCCGAACAACTAAAAATATTCCTGAAATAATGAATAATTGCTCAAAGATATCTACACACTTTTAGTGTGTAGCATAACTTATTTCT
>CAZOGQ010000075.1:0-5163 GCA_964579545.1 Candidatus Woesearchaeota archaeon
AATTTTTCCTTGGATAGACACTCCAAAAATTGCAGGCTTGTTATTCCTAAACACGTATTCATGCAATATTTTTAGCTTGCAGATACTTGTTAAGCCAAGTAATTTTTCTTTTTCAATTTCTCTTGCCTTTTCTTCTCTAAACTCCTGCAAATTTTCTATTAGCTTATAGATAATATCATCTTTTATTATTTTAATTTTGCTTGTATCAACTTCTTTAATTTCCTCATCCATTAAAGTATTGAATCCAAGGATTACTGCATCAAGTGGATTTATTTTTAAGTTAGCGATTGTATTTATAACATCATTTTTATTAATATTTCCAATACCTGCTTTCACTACTTTAATATTTTGTTGCTTTAACATTAAAAGAAGAGCTTCTAAACTTCCAAGAGAGTCTGCTTTAATAATAACGCCTTCTTTATCAAGTTTTATAATTTCACTTAGTTCTTTTTTAAACTCTTTTTCAATCTCATTGATATTTTTTTTAAAAACAATAAAAGGCATTCCTGGCAATATATTTTGTTGTTCCCCTGTAATCTGGATTCTTATCCCAGTTGCAGCTCTTACTTCTTGTTTTCTCTTAAATTTTGTGGAAAGAGGCAAAATTTCTTCTAAAATTCTTAACTTACTGACTATTGGTTTGTCAAAAGTTGCAATAGCAATTTCATTACTTGCTGAAAGAGTTCCATCATATAAAATTGCTTCAGTATAATTAATTGCCTTCTGCTTTTTGATTTCAAGAATAACTCCCTTACCTTCTTTCCCAAGTTTAAGCTGATGTTTTAAAAATCTTTGAGATAAACCACATAAAACAAGAACTAACTCTTGTAAACCTTGTTTTATTTTTGCAGAGCAAGGTACAAGTGCAATTTTTTTTCTGAAGTCTGTAACATTATAATAAATATCAGAATCAAAGCCATGTGAATGGAGAGAGCCCATTATTTCATATATAGTATTATCATATTCTTTTTTTACATTACTTGCTTGACCTTCTATACTTTCTTTCAAATTGCCAAGATTTTGCCATCCAGATATTGTATCTACTTTATTTAATGCTACAATAAAAGGGGTTTTATTCTGCTTGAGAATAGAGATAACTTCTGCTGTTTGCGGTTTAATTCCTTCCCTAATGTCTATTACAAGTATAGCAAGATCTGCTAAACTACCTCCTCTCTTCCGTAAGTTTGTGAAAGCAGCGTGTCCTGGAGTATCAATGAACAGGAAGCCAGGAATTTCAATTTTAACACCTCTTTTTCTAATAAGTGAACAAATTTCTATGATTTTCTCAGTTGGAAACAATGTGAAAGAGATTTTTTGTGTTATTCCTCCAGCCTCATCTTTAGCAATAGAGCTACCTCTAAGACAATCTAAAATACTTGTTTTGCCATGATCAACATGGCCTGCAATTGTTACAATTGGTTGGCGCATTGTCATAATCACTCAAGGGGATATTAGCTTAAAAATATATTGTTTAGACATCAAAATGCTCTGCGAATCTCTCTGACTGAAAGTCAGGAGACGAATATTTCGAAAATGTCAAAACCCAAACATCTTGTACTTCACGGGCTGTGTCACAATTCGAAACTGACTTAATATAAAAGATTATCAGGACATATAAAATTTGCCGAATGATAAATCATTTGGTTATTAATATTATTTTGTTAATATTGATGTATTAAGATGTAGAGAGTATTTATGATTAAATATGAAACCTCTTTTTAAAATTAATTATAAGACACCTGTTTAATACAGGGTTTTTGACAATAAAAATCTATTTAAATAAAGTTTGATTAATAATAAATGAATGAAAATAGAAGATGTAGATATTTTTAACAAAGCGACTATGATGGCATTATTTAATGAAGCTGGCATCTCCAATGAAAGAATCTGTGATATAGCTGAGCATGTAAAGAAACAACAGAGAGAAGAGGCATATAATAAACTAAGATTGGAAAACTGGCTTACACCAGAACAATTTAGTACTTTGAGGGGCTACCTTGAAGTTTATCTTGCCAAGCCTAAAATCCCCCAGACTGTTGATATAATAAAGAGGGAAAAATTGAATCTAGAGAAGTCTTTAGCTTATAGCACTCTTCTAAGTTTAGAAGTAGTTGAAATAATAAAAGATAGTAGCTTAGTGGATAGGCTAAAAGAAGGTTCAGAAGAATATATAAGAACAAGGAAACTTTATGGCTAAATCTCAACACCCTCTTTTTTCAATAATTGAATCTTCTTTTTCTTACCGAATTTATAGCCACCGAGCTTGCCATTTTTATAAATAACGCGATGGCAGGGGATTTTAATTGGCCATGGATTTTTCGAGAGAGCCTGGCCCACTGCCCGTGGACTTGTTTTCAGCTTGTGGGCAATATCTGAGTAGCTAACTGTCTTTCCTTTTGAGATTTTCTTAACAATAGAATAAACCTTTTCTTGAAAAGGTGTTATATTAGATTTCATTTTTTACCTCTTTTTTCTGCTATCTTTTCCATTTTGATGAAATTCATAAATTACATTTTGCAGTCCTTTTTCAACGTATATCTTAGCTAGTCTCTGATATTCTTGTCGGTCTTTAGTAAATAAATTATCTCCTTTTCTATCAATCTCATAATATTCATTATATAATCTTGTTGTTAATTGATCTCTTTGCAGGACTGTTAGATTCGCCATTACATAATAAGATTTAATATATATTTAAATATTACAGATGAGTAAAAATAGAAAGGTTTATAAACTATTGTCCATATATATGGACAGATGTATAAGAAAATGGACAATATATTAAAGTATTTCTTTGAAGAACCTGAAAAAGAATTTCATGTAAGAGAGCTAGCAAAACTTACTAAAAAATCCCCTACTACAATGTCTAAATATTTGAAAAAATTAAAAAAACAGGAAATTTTAATCTCTAAATCCGAAAGAAATCATCTTTTATTTAGAGCAAATACAAAAAATAAAAAGTTTGAAAGTTTAAAATTTAACTATAATACAGATATAATAAGAAAATCCGGATTAGTCGATTATCTTATTGAAGAATTTAATAATCCCGAAGCAATTATTTTATTTGGAAGTTTTAGAAAAGCCGAGAATAATTCTAATAGCGATATTGATTTATTGGTAATTTCAAGTTCAAAGAAAAAGCCTAATTTATCTAAATTCGAAAAAAAGCTTAACCATAAAATTCAGTTATTTGTACACTCAAATAAAGAATTAAATGATATGAAAATAAGAAATAAAGAACTTTTAAATAATTTTCTTAATGGTTTTATTTTAGAGGGTTATTGGGGGTTATTTTAAATGAGATTTGAAGATTTTATCAAAAATAAACAAGTTAAAAGCGTAACTAAAGACCCACAATTAGCAAAATCCATAATTGAAGCAGCAGAATCTGATTTGAAATTTATGAAAAGTTTAGAAATAAACGAGTTATCTGCAAGAAAAATCATGGGTAATTATTATGATATCTTGAGAAGTTTTTTAGAAGCTATTGCAATTTTAGATGGATTTAAAATATATGGTCATGAGGCATTCACCTTCTTTCTAAAATACAAAAACGAGAATTTGTTTGCTGATAAGTTTGATAGATTTAGAAAAATAAGAAATTCTATTAATTATTATGGTAAGAATATTCCTATTGGAGAAGTCAAAGAAAATTCTACTGAAATAATTCAGTTAATTAATAAACTAAAAAATAAATTTTTAAAAAATGCATAAAAAATCAATTCAAGAACTACAAGAAGAATATGAACTTGAACTCAACAAAGTAATTAAAACAATAAAAAACAACAAGGCCAAGCTTGTTCTTTTGCAGTTTCCAGATGGCTTGAAGCCAAATGCAATTGTAATTGCAGATGAGCTTGAAAAAAGACTAAGAAAAGATAAAACAAAAAGCCAAATTTTAATTTGGCTTGGCTCTTGTTTTGGTGCTTGTGATGTTCCACTACAAGTTAAAAATCTTGGGGTAGATTTAATCATACAATTTGGCCATTCTGCTTGGCAATATAAAAATAAAGAAATTAAGGTTTTGAAGTAGGGGGTTGGTGTGGGTTTTGATAAATAAATTGAAATTATATTCTTTCTGAATTTCTGTATCTATCATTATCAACATAGATTGCCGTAGAATGGAGTCCTATTCTCATAATTTTCGCGCCCTCTAATTTGTTAGGGCAGTATGTAAAAACACTATTCTTATCTTCAGGATAGATCTTGACATCAAAATTTCTAGTAGTACCAGGGGTAATAAGTATTATTCATAGCACTAAATCAGCAGCTTTAATACCTAAAGCAGTTGCTTCCATCGACAATCCAGTAACACAATCTGCAATATTTTTAACATCTTCAAAGATCTCTTTTCTTTTGCTATCAACTGAAATTTGCTCGGCTATATTTGCTTTTATGCGAGTAATATTCAAACCCATATTAATACAATTATATTATTTATAAAGAATTATATTCTATAGGGTAATCATTTTTTCACTACTTTTTTCCAGTTAATTCACCCTTCTTGTTCTTTGTTTATTTTTTTCTCTTCCTAGACTTCTTTTTCTTCACTACTTTCTCAGTTTCTTCACTTTCTTCACTTGCTTCTGCTTTTTCTTCTGCCCCCTCACTTTTTTCTTCCTCTTCCTTCTCTTCTGTTCCGCTCATCACTTCTTTGCTTTCTTCACTCTTTTCTTCTTCTTTTTCAGCTGGCTCTTCAGTTTCTTCAAGTGTTTTTTGTTTTTTATCTCCTGGCTTCTCTTCTTCAGCAGGTTCTTCTACTGACTGCTCTTGTTCTAAATCAGCTTCATCTACTTTATTTATTAACTCTTTAAATTCTAAGAATTTGTCAGCTGGAATTCTGGTTCCTTGTTTTGTGTAGCCAGTATATCTGTCACTTGTAACATATTCTCTAACTGTTACGCCCTTTTTACCACCAAAATCGTCTATTCTTACAACTATTTCAGTATTATCATTTTTCCTAACTTTACCAATATCTTTTTCCATTAAACAGAAAGAAAGGCGAAGTTTTTAAATGTTTGGCTGGAACGCCCGCGCCAGAGCCACTACCTTTCTGGCATATCCCTAAGGCTACTTTTTCTTTTTAATTTAATGTACCAACCTGAAGACCCTGTGCTTCCTACAGACATATGTCCTACCCCTAAAATAACCTACTAAACTCAAAAT
>CAZOGQ010000076.1:0-5158 GCA_964579545.1 Candidatus Woesearchaeota archaeon
TGTTCCATTCATCAAATATTTATATATTGCATTAGTGCCGTAGTCAACAATCCATAAATATTCATTGTCATTTGTTATATCATAAGGTCTGATAATATTTGCAGGTTTAAAATATCCCACATATGTTCCATTCATCAGGTATTTGTAAACTTTATTATCTTCATAAGGAAAACTAAGGTCATAACCAGTAATCCAAAAATAAGTTCCGTTATTAGTTATCCCCCAAGAAGTTGAGCTGTTTTCAATTTCATTAATATCAAGATGATCTAAAGCACCTTCACCCCACTTTCCAATCAAACCTGATTTTATCTGATTTTTAAATATAAAGAGTAATATTACAAAAAATAAAACTACTAATATTATAAAAAATAATTTTTTATTCATATCAATTTAAAAGTTTAGTATATTTTTAAATATTCGTGTTATAGGAGTATCTCCGAAAAACTAAAAATATTCCTAAAATAATTAATAGTTAATATAAAATAATAATCAGTTGGGGGGTGTTCTCATTGCTGTTTGTTTAATTGGGTGATAAATAACTATCTGTTTTTAATAAAATAAGATGTCAAGAATTTTCAATTCTTGAAGCTCTCAGAATTTCGCTCATTCTTTCAAACCACCCGCCATAGGCGGGTGGAATTCTGAAATTTAAAAATTTCTATGTGGGGATACTGTATAGGATTTAACCTAACTACTCGACTATAATAAGTTTTATAAACTTCACATCCTCTATGATTATATAAAATATCCAATAAAAAATCAGGATATAATTGTATTTTTTATATCAAAAATTGAAAACCACACAATTTATTGTGTGGTTAATACTTAAATATGGTATTTCCAACTTAAAAAATAAAAGAAAAGAACATGAATCTGGAGAAAATAATTGAAAAGATTACAGCAAGAAGTTCTAGAAACTTGCTTGCATTACTTTTAGGGGCAACTATAGCAACTTCTGCTCTTGGAAAAAATGACCCCCTCAGAAAAAGATATGATTGGGACGATGATAAAAATGTTGATTGGATTTGGACAGAGCCAAAAGGCAGTCTTGACCATTATAATGTTTACTATTCTGTAGATGGAGGAACATTTAATCTTCATGGCACTACTAAAGTCCCTTCATATACAGTTATTGGTGAAGAAGACCGTACATATAGCATTAAAGTATGTGCTGTTACATCTGCAGGTGCAGAAGGCCCTTTTTCCCCAGAAGCAAATAAAGTAAAACTAGACTTAACAAACCCTACTACTCCAATAATTGGAAGCTGTCAAGAAACAAGAGTAGTAGATGATATAACTTTTACTATAGGACTTATTAAGCCCTCATCTGACAGGAATTTTTGGACTTATCAAAAAAAAGGAGGGCCATATACTATATGGACTAGTTCATATTCAGAAAATGAATCTACTGGCTTTGAATTTGTTTTCACACCAAATTATCCTCCCGGAGAATATGAGCTTATGATAAGATCTATGGACAAGGCGTTTAGAACAAGTGAATATACTACAGCAACAGTAACTATTCCTCCAAGAAGTTCTGAAAATCCAGAATATTGGGGGTATGTAGATATTGATAAAGATGGTATGTCAGATTTTTGGGAGGTTCAGCATTTTAAAAGTCTTATAGAACCTCCAACAGGAGATTTTGATAAAGATGGTCGCGATAATCTTACAGAGTATATATCAAGCACAAATCCTATAGATCCTAACTCCTATTTTTCAGCTGAAATTTCATATGGTAATGAAGTAATACATATTAGTTCCGAGGGTGTTCCTGGCACAATGTATCAATTTTATTGTTCAGATGACCTTAACACATGGAGACCTTTGGGAGATCCGATATTCCCAGATGATTATCAAAAAATTGAACAAACAGATATAGATATAGATATTCCTTCAGCAGTTGAAAGATATTATAGAATAGAGGCAATAAAAGTAGAATGAAAGTGAAATTTATTTTAGTAATTATGTGCATCTTATTTCTTGTAGCTTTTGCAAGAGCAGATACTTTTGATTTTAATTTGCATTATATTGACGGGTATTATGATGATGGCCGTAGTCAGCCTGGTTGGGTTAGAGCAGGAGACATAGATAAAGATGGTGACCTGGATATTGTTGCTGGAGGTAATTTTTCTTTATATGTTTATGAAAACAAAGGCAAAGAATGGCAAAAATATGGAAATTTAGATTCTGAAGGAATGGGCAGTAATGCAGCTGTACTATATGATGTTAATTCTGATGGTTATCTTGATGTGGTTTCTGGAAAATATTGGGGTAGTTTAGGATGGTGGGAAAATCCTGGTTCATTAGGTCCTATATGGAAGTTTCATGAGATTAGAAAAGCTAGCTTTTTTCTTCGTAATCTTGTCTTAGTTGACCTTGATCAGGATGGTAAGATAGAAGAATTCATAGCTGGCTGGTATAATAGTTATTGGAATGAAATCTCTCAATTAAGATTAGAGTGGCTGAAACCACAACAATCAGGGCAGAGTTGGGAAAATCATGTAATTGAACCAAATAGAATTGGCTTCAACCATAATCATGCAGGACTTGATACTGGAGACGTAGATAAAGACGGGAATATTGATATTGCTTATAGTAATGGATGGTATAAAGCTCCAGAAAAGCCAGAAGAAAGTTGGATATGGTATCCAGCAACTAATGATGTTATTAATATTTCTAATACGATTTTACAAGATATGGATAATGATAAGGACCTTGATTTAGTTATTTCATCAGGACATCACGGCCGCGGCGTCTATTGGCTTGAAAATTCAAACCCAAAATCAGATAGTTGGACAAAACATATAATTGATAACAATGTTATACACCCAGAAGGTTTAGCAGTTTTAGATTTAGATGAAGATGGAGATTTTGATATTATAGTTAGTGAGATATTTGTTGATAATTGGAAACAAAAAATCCATAATCTTTATTTTTTTGAAAATCAAAGAGATAGTTGGGAAAAGCATAATATTGCGCCAGATTCTTATCCAGGCCATTTAATACAAATCGCTGATATTAATAATGATGGGAAGCAAGATATTATAAGTGAGGGAGCTGGATGCAATATTGTTAGTTATTATGAGAATGCTGGTCAGAGGACAGAACCAGGAATAGATTCACTTTCTGGAACACTAGAACATCAGAATACTATTACTATAACTGGATCACATTTCGGCTCACATATAGATAACTCCTTATTTGATACAACCACTTTAGCGTTAAGGTTCGATGATTTTGAAAATGGAAAAACAGGATTTCAAATTAGCGACAGCTGGCGGTTAAGCAAAGGGGAATTTAGCGAGGGGTCTTATTCAGATCCTACTTATTGTGATACTAATCAGAGAGATGGCTCTATTCAATCTACAATGCATGACTTTGCATATGATTCAGAAGAATTTTCAAGAGAATCAGGGTTTGGACTTATTGTTGATAGTGGCTGGCAAGAAGTTTATGTTTCATACTGGAGAAGACTTGATGTTTTGGATGTTGGCAACTTAATAGATTTTGAGATGACTGGAAACAGCGGCACAAAAACAGGAGACCAGGGTCCAGGAGTTCCTATAATGACTCATCAAGAAGTTATTAATTTACAAGCTGATTATAATGACCCTTATCCTGGAATTGGTGGGGTGGATATATCTAACCCCGAACCTTGGGAAAATGGTGTATGGAACCGAATTGAAATGTGGATGCGTATCGGGGATTCAAAACAAGCATTAAAATATTGGCGAAACGGAAAACTTCTGCTAGATTACGAATCTCCTAATGATTTTCCGTGGGGTATTGGCCCTTATCTTGGAGATGATAATTCAAGATTTAACAAGATTTGGTTTGGATATTATACTGAATCTGCAATTGATGGATATGCCCAGTTAGATGATGTTTATATAGATATCAGTCAGTCAAGAATAGAACTTTGTGATAGTCCGACATGGTATGAAAAAAACTTAAATGCTGGACATTGCGAAATTCAAATTCCGAAGTCATGGCAAGATGACCGGATAACTTTTACACTAAACCAGGGTTCTTTTGATACTGAAAAAATTTATCTTTATGTGGTAGACAGAGAAGGAAATGTGAATGAAGAGGGATATGAAATAGAAACAAGGTTTTTAGATAAATCTCCGCCGATTATCAGAAATATACAACCTTTTGGCTCTCTTGCAACAGGAACTGATTCTACTACTCTTTATTTAGAAACAGATGAAATTGCAGAATGTAGGTATTCAGCCACACCTGATAGTATGTTTAGTCAGATGACAAAATTTATGAACACAGACTCAAAAAAACATTCAATAATAATAAATGTGCAAGAGGGAGGAACTTATACTTATTATGTGAAATGTAGAGATACAAAAGGAAATGTAAATGCAGACGGTGAAATAATAAGTTTTTCTATAAATACAGAACAACAGAATAACGGGGGAAGTAGTAGTAGTAGTGGCGGCAGTGTAGATAAAGATTCAGAGAAGATACAAGCGCAAACAAAATTTATAGACATAGCAGAAACAGGGAAAAAAGAAGAATTGGAATATACAATTGAAGCTTTAGGAATAACAAAAATAGAATTAATTGCAAAAAAGAAAATATTGGGAGGTAGAGTTACAGTTAAAGAAGCAACTGTAAATAAAACAGGCCTTGCTGTTCCGTCAAAGTGGGCTGTTTATAAGTATCTGGAAATAACAAAAGATTTAATAACAGATGAACAAATTGATTCTGTTAAAATTTATTTTAAGGTTAATAAATCTTGGTATTTAGAAAATGGCTATAATGTTGCGACAACAGTTTTGAAAAAGAAAGTTGATGATTCATGGAAAAGTATGTCCACAAAAAGATACAAAGAAGATGATAACTATTATTATTTTTATAGTGAATCTTCTACTTTGAGCTATTTTGCAATAGCTGCCCAAAAAACATCATCAAAAAAATTATTATTTTGGTTTCTTATTGTAAGTTTTATCTTATTATTAATATTGCTGATATTATTTATTAGATTTAAGAACAAGCAGAGCGAACTTAAAAATCTTTGATTAAAATAATGTCGGAGAAGCTGATTGAGGAGGTAAGCTTATTTTTTGGCAAATTCCCATAAATCTCGCTGAAATTCCTTTTAGTTTATGCAATGCCTGAGATGGAGACATTGTCATAGGAA
>CAZOGQ010000077.1:0-5125 GCA_964579545.1 Candidatus Woesearchaeota archaeon
AAAAGATAATCTTGCTGCAGAAGAAGAAATAAATTTAACAGAAACAAAAAATACAGATATAACCTTAGAGTTAGTAGCACCAGAGGTCTTGTTTGTGCCACCAACCCCTGAAACTGGCTCATCAACAAGCAATAATTATGTAGAAATAAATACAAGCATAACTGAATTTCATTCTTTGGGCGGCGACACAATTATATTTAACTGGAATACAATTAATTATACTTTTTATGATAATAGTTTAGTTTTAATGTATAATTTTGATAATGTTTCTGCTCTTGGTGAAAATGATACTTATGTTGTTGATTTATCCAAATATAGTAATAATGGAACAATCTATGAAGCATCTTGGACTTCGAGTGGCAAACATAATGGAGCTTATGAGTTTGATGGTGTGAATGATTATATAAATGCAGGAAATGACGTAAGTTTAAATTTAACAGACTTTACAATTTCATTTTGGGCAAAACCAAATCAAGTAGACGATGTTGAACTTGTTCTTTCAAAAAGATGGTATAATGATTATAATGTTCCTTATCAATTATACTTTAGGTATGATTATTTAAGACTTGAACTTGCGAATGGTACCAGTGCCACTCATGCATATAGCCCAGATGTAATACCCAATGAATGGCAATTTTTTGCAGCAGTAGTTAATGGCACAACAATGGATGTTTATAGAAACGCAGTTGCAGGAATTTCAGCAGAATTTATTGGACCAAGACAATACAAAGCATCTGCAAATTTATACTTGGGAAAATATGGTGCATCAACTTCTTTGTGGTATAATGGCACAATCGACGAAGTAAGAATCTGGAACAGAAGTTTAAGTGCAGATGAGATAAATCAAAGTTATATGTCTAATCTGTACAAATACAATACAAATAACTGGGCACTTTATGTTAATCAGTCAGATTTAAAAACTGGTACTTATACTTATTATAGTCATGCTTCAGATATATTCAATAACAAAAATCAGACTGAGGTAAGGAATATTACTAAAACATAAATTATAAATAGGGAATCTCTTTAAAAAGAAAAATGATGCTTGAAACTGAAAAAAGATTAATTGAAAATTATACTGGTAAGATATCAGAAGAAAAATTAAGTAATATTTTATTTGATTTAGGCATGGAAATAGAGAACAGTGAAGGAAAACTAAAAATAGATATTGGTCCTGATAGGCCAGATCTTGTTTCAACTCCAGGAGTTGCAAGAGCAATAAAAAATTATCTCGGCAAAAAAACTACATATAGTGCTCAAGACAGCAAGAAAAAAGTAATTATAGAAAATTCTGTTAAAAATATTCGTCCTTTTACAGCCTGTGCCATTATTCGTGGTTTGAAATTTGATGATGACAAAATAAAAGAAGTTATTGATATACAAGAAAAACTACATTCAACTTTCGGTAGAAATAGAAAGAAGATTGCTATAGGTATTTATCCTCTTGAAAAAATCAAGCCGCCAATATACTTTCGTGCTTTAAATCCAGATAAAATCAAGTTTATTCCTCTTGAATTTAATAAAGAAATGACTGGTTCTGAAATACTTAGAAAGCATCCAGCAGGAAGAGAATATGCTCATTTACTCGAAGGTAAAAATAAGTACCCAATTTTTATTGACTCAAACAAGAACATATTAAGTATGCCCCCAATAATAAATTCTGAATTGACCGGGAAAATTACAGAAAAAACAACTGACATATTAATTGAATGTTCTGGCCACAACTTTGAAGTTTTGAAAAAAACTCTAAATATTCTAGCTGCAGCATTTGCAGATATGGGCGGCAAAATCTGTAGTATGGAGCTTCAGTATGACAAGAAAAAAATTATAACTCCTGATTTTAGTCCTGAAAAGATGAAGCTAAATGTAGAGGATGTAAATAAAGTCCTTGGTCTAGATTTAAAGGAAAGTGATGTTAAAACACTTCTTGAGAGAGCTGGGTATGGATATAAATCTGGAATTGTTTATATACCGGCATACAGAACAGATATATGGCATGAAGTTGACCTTATAGATGATATTGCAAGAGTTTATGGATTTAATAATTTTAAACCAAGAGTTAAGCCAGTATTTTCACAAGGAGAAGAACTAAAAGAAAAAGAAACAGAAGATAATATCTTAGACATTATGACAGGATTAGGATTTCAGGAAACTTTAAGTCTTGCATTAACAAATAAAACCGATCAGTTCTTAAAGATGAATATCCCAGAACAAGAGCATATTGAAATTAAAACAAGCAAAGAAAAAGCTCTTAACATGCTGCGTGTTTGGCTCTTGCCAGAAACACTGAAAACTCTTTCAAATAATAGAGACAAAGAACTGCCACAAAAAATATTTGAAATTGAAGATATTGTCCTGCCAGACGAGAAACTCGAGAATAGAGCAAAGAATATCAAAAAGCTTGCTGTGTGTATTATGCATACAAATACAAATTTTACTGAAATAAAGCAGATTCTTGACTGCCTTATGAACGCCCTCGGCAAGAATTTTAATATTGAAGAAACAAGTCACGGAAGTTTTATAGAAGGAAGAACAGGCAAAATTATTTTCAATGATAAAGAGATTGGCATAATCGGAGAATTACATCCCAAGGTATTAACGAACCTTGGTTTAGAGTTTCCTGTTTCTGCACTTGAACTGGATGTTGAAGAGTTGGATTCATAAATAATTAATAAATAATATTGTTATGAAAAAAAGCTTATTGATACCCTTATTATCTTTAATATTGGTTATTCTATAGTAAAGGCGCTATTTTAGTAAATTACTTACGTCCTTTACTATAAGATTATAAGTTATATGTTTTAGGGAGGGTGCGGGAAGCCAGATATTGATTTAATGGCAGAGAATATACTACAATCAGTTAATAAAGGGACTACGAAAGTTTTAATAGAAACTTTCACCAAACTTATGAGCTCAGTAGAAAAGAATTTGAACATTTGAGAAAAAAAATTTTAAATGCTAGCGGAAATTATATCAAAAAATGTTAACTAAAACCTAAAAAAGAATACAAACTGTTTGATTCAGAAAATATAAAAGAGTCTAATCTGTTCACACCACCATAAACTCTAAAAACTTACCCAAAATAACTTCTCTCTTTTTTTCCAGCTTTTTGTTTCCAAGCGGTTTTTAATGTTTTGGCAATGTCAGCAACATTTTCTTTTACAGATTTCCATTCCTTCGCCAGTTTTATAATAAAAACAGCTTCTTTTTTTTCAGAATAAATATTATCTATTCCAATAACTTCAAGTTCAACTTCAACTAATTCTTTATAAAGTGAATCAATTGTTTTCATCGTACCAGAACTAAGAGTCTTACTTAAAGAAAGAATGAACATCGGAGCAGAACTAGGATTTATCCAGTATTCAAAAAATCTTAAATATGAAAGAGCTTTATCAACCATAACTTTTCTTATCTCTCTTAACAAGAAATCTGTTTCTTTTTCAGCAATTCTCTCAACATCAAAATCTTCATTTAATTGTTGGAAGTTTGGCAACTTATATTTTTTCCGAAGTTTTTCATAATTCTCTTTTAAATTCTCAAGTCCTGCCTCTGCCATATTAATTAACTCTCTGCAAGATTTATAAAGGTTATGCTAGTTGTGGCTGTTAAGTTTTATAAAATAATATTCACAAACTAATGCTATCATCAATATAAAATTGCTTACAAATAATAGTTCAATAACATGTTAAATCGATAAGGAACAACCTTTTTATATAACAACAAACATAACATCTATATTATACAGACAATAAAATTTAAGCCTCAGTAGCTTAGTTGGTAAAGCACTACCTTGGTAAGGTAGAGAGCGTGGGTTCAAGCCCCACCTGAGGCTTTTTTTTAATCCTCACCCCGGGCTTTAAGAATTAACAAACAGCAGATTTAATTAAGCCAACTCTCCTGATTTCAAAATCTAAATCTTGTGTAGAAATATGCTGATCGTCTCTTTTTATAGATATTCTAAAAAGAAGCGAACTTTCTGGTGCATCTTCAGGAACATTTAGCCTCAAAACTTTTTTAGGCATTTCATCTCCTGGAGAGATATCCCCAATCCATTTTTTTTCTCCAGTAATCCATTTTTCTACTTGGCTTTCTTTGATATCGCCACTTATACTTGTAATCTCCATTGTATACTTAGCAGTTGTTTTAGCTCTTACTCCGCAATACACTATATTTAATTTTCCAGGGATTATGGCAACTGGCTCTCCTCCACTACCAATACATTCAACTTCTCCGCCTGTTGCTCCAAATAGCTTATTTATTTCCCCGTGAACTTTTGAGTTTATATCACCTGTCAAACTTATCGCACCACACATGATACTCCTCACAAGCACAAGTCCAAGTATCAACATACTAACTGCTATAACAATTACCACAATGGTACTTACACTTAATTCAAGTGCTGCTTTTTTTGTTCTCATTTTCTCTGTTGTTTATTGTTTAAGCTACAGGATATTGCTGTTGTAGATACTCTGCAATCTGTTTAGCAAGTATGGCGAAAATCACCATAACTATAATGCTCAAAACAATACCAATTATGTTTAATATTAAAGCAGCTTTTGAAATCTTTGTCTTTAACTTTTTTCTCTGTACTAGTGTTAAGATTAATCCAATAATACCAAAAATTAATCCAAACAAAGGAAACAAAAGTGCAAACAAAACACTTAAAATTCCTAGAACAAACCCTGTTATCTCTGTTCCTGTTCCTGCTTCAGCTTTTTTTATTGGAGCTTTTTTTGCTTTTGTCTTTGGTTTAGGCCGTTTCTTTGATCTTTTTGATTTTTTTGCCATTTTTCGATTATTTTTTGAAAGAGCTTATGAATGGTTTTATGGCTGCAAGTACAAAGATGACAAGCCACAACCACCTATAATCTTGTATTACTTTTGGAGATATAAACGATGCTACAAAAAATGCAAAGAAAAAAACAGTTAGTTTAATAAATGGAATGTCCCATAATCCAAGATTCTTTACTCTTTTATGAAAGTATTTCAGCATCTTACCTCTTTTTTTCTTTTTTTTCTTACTTGTTTAATGTTTTTTTGCTTTTTAAAAGTTTCTGAATATGAAAATGGGACAGCGGGGAGTCGAACCCCGGACACCATGGTCTTCAGCCATGCGCTCTCCCGC
>CAZOGQ010000078.1:0-5124 GCA_964579545.1 Candidatus Woesearchaeota archaeon
TCATTCAGAACTAATTTTCGGTTTCCTTAGGACATATGTCCCTTGGACATACACATTTCTTGGCGTCCAATACATTTAAAAAGCATAAAAACCGCTTATTTTGATGGCAAAAGGAACTGTAAAATTTTTCAATACAATGAAGAGCTATGGTTTTATTAATGGAGATGATGGCAACACCTATTTTGTTCATGCAACAGGCCTAAAGGCGGGTGTTGAAATTAATGAAGGAGACCAAGTTTCTTTTAAGATTGTTCAGGGCGATAGAGGCCCCAAAGCAGAAGATGTTGAAAAAGTAAAAGAGAAATAAATCAAAAAAGTTTAAATTTAAATTAGTGAATTCTTAGTTTAATTTTATTGTTTTTAAGATTTTTATTATTCGGAGAAGTGAAGAAACAAATTATCTATATTTTCTTAACTTTTGAATAAAAAATAACAAATAATATTCCCAATGTTAATACAATCAAAGAACCAATAATAAATAAAGGATCTTTTAAATTTATTCCACTGCCAATATATGCCAAACCAAGACATCCTCCAATATGACCTAATAACATTATAGGAATAAATGCTTTAGATTTTAGAGAAGAAAAACCTGCTAAGTAAGATAGCTCATCATCTGGAAATAATGGCAAATAATAAGCTATAAACAACAATAATTTTCCTTTTTCAAATAACCAGTCATATTTATTTAATGTTTTTTTCTTAACAAGTTTATTAATTATTCTCCTGCCAAATTTTCTTCCAAGATAAAAAGCAATTAAGGTCCCTGTAACTCTTCCTACTCAATTGTATAAGAAACCTTCCCAGGTCCCAAAGATAAAGCCACCGGTTATTGAAACACTATAATGGCTAATTGGAGTTATAACAACTTGTATAATCTGGAGGAATATAAAGATAATTGGAGCAAAAATTCCAAAAGAACCCACAAAATTCCTGATTTTTTCTTGGCTTGAAAAAAATTGCGAGGGAAAAATATAACCTAAGATAATCAACAAAATTGGAATTACAATTAATAAATACCAAATTATCTTTGCTTTTTTCATAACAAAAATTCTTTAATATTGTTTTTAAATTTAAGTTGTCATATTATGCGACAACTTTAAAAATAAGAAATTCTAGATCATTATATGATAAAAGAATTAGAAGCGTTAGGACTCTCTCCTAAAGAATCTGAAATTTATATGGCATTAGTAAAAGAAGGGCAGACTTCAGCAAACAAATTAGCAAAAATAACTGATATAAATAGAACTGTTACATACAACACACTACAAAATTTACTAAAAAAGGCCTTATCTCTTTTATAGTAAAACAATCAAGAAGAATTTACCAAATATCAAGTTTTGATAGTCTCTTAGCTAATATTAAAGAAAAAGAGTTCTTAGAAAAATGGCTATAGAGCAATACCCACATGGACTAGCAAAAGCTGAAATGTTACTGCATCAGTATCCAGATTTGCCAGTAACAATAATTGACCAGAAGACCTACGCAAGGCTAAAAAAACATTTTAAAGATAAGATTAACTCAAATCCAAAATTCATTGCATGGGAAGATGCAGAATATGATATTACAACAAACCCCATGATTTTAAATAAACTTGCTTTTTGAAGCCCTCGTGAAGAACTAACTTGAGCATAGTTTCTCATCTAAGTGTATGATTAGGGGGGTTGGGGGAGATTCTCTCTTTGATAATATTCAGAAGGCACTCTAATCTCTCTGTTATTATCAACAAGAATCCTTCTTATAGTGGTATAACTTGCCGTATATTTTCTGGCTAGGCTAGAAACACTTTTTCCAGAATCATACAGCCTCAAAACATCCCCCCGGGGTATATCTGGTCTTCTTCTATTTCTAATTTCTCTATTGTTTCTAATCAAGATTCTCTGGATTGAGTTGGATGAAGCATGGTATCTTATTGCTATGCTTTTGATATCCTTTCCTTTATCATACAATCTCAAAACACTTTTTTCAGGTATATCTGTTCTTCTTCCATTTCTTATCTCTCTGTTGTTTCTAATTAAGATTTTCCGAATTGGTGTACACGAAGACAGATATTTTATTGCTATGCTTTTGATATCCTTTCCTTTATCATACAATCTCAAAACACTTTTTTCAGGTATATCTGTTCTCCTCGTATTTCTTATTTCTTTGTTATTTATAATTAAGATTCTCCTGATTGTTGGGGGACAAGTGTGATATTCTATAGCTATACTAGAAGCACTCCTTCCTTCATCATATAATCTCAAAACATCCCTTATGGGGATGTCTTTTCTTACTCTGCTTCTTATCTCCCTGTTGTTTCTAGTCAAAATTCTTCGGATTGTATTAGGCGAAGCATTATATCTTATTGCTATGCTAGCAATGCTTTTTTCCTTATCATATAATCTTAAAACTGTTTTTTCAGGTATATCTGTTCTTATTATCCCTCTTATCTCTCTGCCCCCCATAACCAAAATTCTATGGATTGCTGAAGACGAAGCACTATACTTTATTGCTATGTTAGCAATACTTTTCCCTTTATCATATAATTTCAAAACTTCTTCTTCAAGTATATCTGTTCTTATTCTCTGCCTTATTCTTACACCTTCATTAACTAAGATTCTTTCAATTGTAGTAGGTGAAGCCTGATATCTTCCAGCTATGTTTCTCATACTATTTCCTTCTTCATACAATTTCAAGACATCCTCTATTGTTATATCTCCCCTTTTTCTTTCATGCTTAAAACTTAGGTCTGTAGGAACTCCTGCTTCTTTTAATCTATCTTTAACCACATTTGGATAAGTTTTTAATTTTTCAGCAACTTTCCAGATTCTCTTCAGTCTCTTATACCAATACGCAACTCTTTCTGGCGTAAGATCCTTTCTGTAACATCCAGGATGTTCTCTAATCTCTCTGTTATTATCAACAAGAATCTTTCTTATTGTGCCTTGACTTGCTGTATATTTTCTGGCTAGGCTAGAAACACTTTTTCCAGAATCATACAGCCTCAAAACACTCTTTAAGGGTATATCTGTTCTTTTTGTCTCATTTTTATAGTATCTTTCTTTAAAATCAGTAATTCCAGCTTCTTCTAATCTTCTTCTGACCAAAGCAGAGTTTGTTTTTAATTTTTCAGCAACTTTTTCAGTTCTTCCATATTTTTTGTAAAGTTCCACCACCCTTTCAGTTGAAATATCTTCCCTATATTTGGGCCTTCTTTTTATTCCTAATTTTTCAAGCCTGTCTGTTATTGCATGAGTATTCACACCATACTTTTTAGCAATTTTGGTGCTGCTTTTTAATTTTTTATATAATTCAGCAACTTCCTCTGGGGTTATTTGCAATATGCCAAATTTTCCGTATTTTCTTGGATAAAATCCAGGGTCTTCTGCTTTCATCCTGTAAGTTATTGTTTGGGGGGAACAGTTGTATAAGCCAGCAATTTCAGCCAATTTTAAACCAGCTTTTAATAATCCAATTACCATATTATATTCTATGTAAGAATATTTGCTGCCTCTTGTCAATTTCTTATCAGAAGTCAAACTTAATATACTGTCAATCCGACTCTCTAAATTCCGCTTCATTTTTCAAAATTTCTTCAATACCAGAAACAAGCCGGTTAATAGCAGTTTTAAATCTCCTCCTGCTTTTTTCTGGTGCTTTGTCATAATAGCCCTTTTTTCTTGCTCTGTCAACATGCATGCTTGTTTCTCTTACATCATCTGTAACTCTGTTCAGCATCTGGTCCCAATGAACTATATCATAAACTGTTTTAATTCCTTTTCTCGCTTTGCCTGCTTTTTTCAGGCTATCTGCTGTTTTTCTTAAGATTTCGTTATATCTTTTTAATTCCTCCTGGAGAACATAATCTGTAAAAGTTCTTATATCTGCAGCATTTCTTGGAGATATGCGAGAATAATCTTGATTAATGATTCCATAACAAATTCTTTTTTTTCTTTTTGATGGAAGTCCTGTAGCCCACACACTCTCGCAAGAACGAACAATTTGATTTAAGAAGTTTGAGGTTATTGGAGCGATATTTAAAACATTTTCTAGTTCTATTCTCAAACTCTTTGACATCTCGTTCAGCTTGGCCAATGATGTTAGTTGGGCTGCCGTGTATTTTTCCTGTTGTCTTAAAATTCTGTCTGGTAGATTGAGGATGTTTAAATATGACTTTATTTTTACATGGTTTTCTCCGATGGTTTGTGCAAATTCATTCAGAGGCATTTGGGTTGCTGCAATCCCCTTTCTGTAGGCCCGGGCTAATTCAACAGAGTTCAAGTCTTTCCTGTCAACATTCTCACAAATTGCCATTAAACTCATATCTGCGTTGTTTACATCCCTGATATCAATATCGGTTTCCTCGTATCCTAATTCTTTTAGGGCTTTTGTTCTTCTATGCCCAATAATTAATTCATACATTCCTTCGTTTCTTGGAGATTTTCTTACAAGCAAGGGCTGGGTTAAACCAAATTTCTTTATACTTACCATTAATCCTGTTAAATCACCATAATCCTCTCTGGTGTTATAAGGGTTTTCTGTAATTGAACTTAACTTTACTTTCATTTTAATACATATCAGAACTCTTTCTCCCCAAGGATAAAATTAGTATAGAATAGAGGTTTTTAAGCTTTTTGAAGCCCGAGAGGGCGAGTTGGGGGAAAAGAATAAATATTAAGAAGGAAATAACCTAGAACAATTAAGATACATGATATTCCAATCTGCTCCGGGATTTGAAGTAAAGACATTCCCATGAAAAGTAAAAATAATTGTGATTAATGGAAGGATATTTAACAAAATTAAAAATACTAAAATGGTCCTATTACCCCCCAATAATCTTTGAAAAAATTTTACTGTGAAAAAAGAGATTATTACATAAATCAAAAAGAGGAAGAGTAACTCTTGTTTAACTCCCGCATGTGTTATTTTTTTCTTATTTTCTAAAGAAAGAGAGTTAAATTTTTCACAATCTTCATATGAAGTAGGCTCTGCCTTTCCAGTCCCCCATTGACTTAAATTATTTAATCTAGGAATATACTCTATTTCTTTAATTTTTAGAGAAATATCTTGTTTTTTAGCAGCATTTATATGTCCTGCTTCATGAATATAAGTATTAAAAAATAAAATCAAGAACATAGCAATTAC